>NZ_JBMOXB010000004.1:0-242447 GCF_049316305.1 Sphingobacterium sp. HJSM2_6 | reverse complement strand
TCTGGTAGCCCGTAGGGGAATCGAACCCCTGTTTCAAGAATGAAAATCTTGCGTCCTAACCCCTAGACGAACGGGCCTTTTTGCTTTGGTGATGCAAATATAGGAGCTTTCTTCAATAAGCCCAAATATTTTACACCGCAAAAATATAACTCCTTGGCTTTGAAAATATTATTTTTTATATTAAATCAAATCCTATGTCTGTTCTGAAGTATTTTCCTTGGAAGAATATACGACCAGCGTCTGCGGTTGCTTGTTGTAAAGCAGAAAACAAGTCATCTTCCAAAGCAGTAACAGCCAACACACGACCACCTGCAGTTACAACATCCGCACCATCTTGTTTCGTTCCTGCGTGAAAAACGATGGATTCTTTCACATTTTCCATGTTGCTAATCACTTTTCCAACCTCATATTTCCCTGGATATCCTCCAGAAACGATCATCACGGTCGCTGCAGTTTTAGATGATACCGTATAAGAGCGATCAATTAGATTTCCTTGCGCTACCCCTTCCAGTAAATCTACCAGATCCGACTCGATGCGAACCAATACCGATTCTGTTTCAGGATCACCCATTCGCACATTATATTCAATCACGAAAGGCTCTCCATCCACATTCATCAATCCAATGAATATAAACCCTTTATAAGGTATATTATCTTTTTTAAGACCATCCACGGTAGGCTTAATAATACGCTCCTCTACTTTGTCTAAAAACGATTGATCTGCAAAAGGAACAGGAGAAACAGAACCCATTCCACCGGTATTCAATCCTGTGTCGCCCTCACCTATTCGCTTATAATCTTTTGCAGAAGGAAGCACCTTATAATTTTCACCATCCGTCAATACAAAAACAGATAGTTCAATCCCTTTCAGAAACTCCTCGACCACCACCACTTGACTTGCTTCACCAAATTTAGCATCAGAAATCATTGCTTTCAGTTCCGATTTAGCTTCCTCGTAAGATTCTAAAATTAAAACCCCTTTTCCTTGAGCCAAACCATCCGCTTTCAAGACGATCGGTAAGTTTTGCGTGTCCAAATACGCCAATCCTTCTTCCAAATTACTTTTATCGAATGATTTAAACGCTGCCGTAGGAATCTGGTGACGTTCCATAAACTCCTTAGAAAAGTCTTTAGACCCTTCCAGTTGCGCACCTTCTTGCTGCGGACCGATAACAGCAATACCTTTCAAATGCTCTTGAGATAAGAAATAATCATGAATACCTTTCACCAAAGGCTCTTCTGGGCCAACCAGCACCATATCAATCTGTTGTTGAACTGCAAACGCTCCAATACCTTCAAAATCATTCACTTTCAAATCCACATTTTCACCATATTGATGCGTACCTGCATTTCCTGGAGCGATGTATAATTTGTCAAGTTTCGGACTTTGTGAGATTTTATAGGCAAAGGCAGACTCTCTGCCTCCGGAGCCAATGATTAAAATATTCATACCGCAAAGATATTGAAGCCATTGAATAATTAAGCATTCATTTTTTTCTTTTATAAATTATCTGCTATTTTTTCGTATTATTATATTCCATTAACCAATAAATCCAATATGAAGAGAAGATTCCTTCTAGTGCAAGCCTTTATTTTGTGCTTATTAGCACAACTTAGCGCACAAAATATCGAAAAAACACAAGAACAATTAACCAATTTCGCCAACTTATACCCCCAAGAAAAACTGCACATCCATACCGACCGAAATGTCTATGGTGTTGGCGAAACCATCTGGTATAAGCTCTATAATGTAGTAGGCTGGGAAAACAACCTTTCTGTGCTTTCCAATATTGGCTATGTCGAACTCATCAGTCCAGCAGGAGAAGTTGTGGCAAAGAAAGTCAATGCCATTTTTTCCGGTATAGGCGTTGGAGAAATCGAATTGGTAGACTCTTTAGTGGAAGGATCCTACCGGATGAGATCCTATACAAATTGGATGAAAAATAGCGATCCCGATTATTTCTTTGAAAAAGTCATCAATATTGGTAATGTACGTTCCGATAATGTCATGACGAATACCACCACCATAACAGAAGAAGGGGTTACCTATTACGTCGTTGAATTAAGTAATCTTTCCGAAACCGCATGGCCAAAGACTGCAGTCACTTATCAATTTACAGACAACGGCAAAGTTGTAGACAAGGGAAAAGAAAATTTAGACAGTAAGGGTCAGATACGGATCAAAGTCACTGAGAAAAACAAAGGAAAAGACCTGACTTTAAGTTTCAATAACCCTGAAAAAAGACCTGTAAAAAAACAAATCACCACGAAAGCCTATTTTTCCGAAAACAGCATACAAGTTTTTGCTGAAGGAGGTCATGTAATTGGGGATGAACTCAATAAAATAGCTTTCAAAGCCCTTAACCCACAAGGCAAAGGAATTAAAGCGAAAGTATATCTATTAAGTTCCGCAAAAGATACCATTGCAAGCATTGAAACGAATGAATTGGGAATGGGATCTGCTCCTTGCTACATTGCTAAAGATGGACAATATTCGGTACTTGCAAAATTTGCAGACAACAGTGAAAAAAGTATCCCATTTCCACAAATTACAACAAGTGGCTATGGCATATCCATAAACCAATCAAATAGCAGCAAATTATTTGCACAGGTAAATCTCACGGAAGACAAAATTAACTCAGAAGATCTCTACATCGTGGCTCAACATTTAGGACATGTGTTCTATATCGCTAAGCAAAAAGCATCCAATAAAAATGTCTTATTCACCCTCCCTAAAGAAAAACTACCCTCCGGTGTATTTACATTAAGTGTCATGAACAAGGATTTCAATCCTTTGTTAGAACGCGTGGTTTTTCATTTAGCAAAAGAACGCATTATGCCTATGCAAACTAAATTGGATAAGCCTACTTATGGAAAACGCAGTAAAGTAACCAGTGAAATTGAAGTCGGTAATGCAGAAGATACCGTAAAATTAGCAGCCATTTCAGCTTCTGTCATCAATCTTACAAAATACGGAAAGGATTTAACAGACGATGTGAGTATGCTAAGCAGCTTATTGCTCAGTTCAAACATCAAAGGCTTTTTAGAAAAACCAGCGTATTATTTCAATGAAGACGGTTCTGTAAAAACAACAGAATTAGACAATCTATTAATGACTCAAGCCTGGCGAAAAATTGTATGGACAACATTGGACAGCTTAAATAAAGAACCTAAATATGCTCCAGAAAAAGGAATCAACATTGCTGGATATGCCCGTAAAATAGGCCGGAAAGCACCAGTTCCAAATGCTAAAATACAGTTGGTTCCTACCCATAACTTCATGGACTATATTGACACGATGGCCAATGAAGAAGGTAAATTTGTTTTCAACGATTTAGTATTCCCAGACAGCATCAAGTTTTTGATCTCCGCAAAGGATGAAAAAGGAAAAAATAACATCGACATCACCTTAGTACCCGAAGATAATCCTGAAGTAAACTATGAGCGTAATCGACCACTCATTTTAAACGACATCAACACGAAATTTAGAGATCAGTTATTAGCAGGAAAAAAATTCTATCAACAATTAGAAAACAAAGGATTGATGGATAAAGTAAACGAGATTGAAGAAATTGTAGTTACCGCAACAAGACCAAAAGCTGCAGAGAATTCCGCAAACATGAATGGCCCAGGGAATGCCGATCAGGTTTTATCGGCTGATGATTTATCCACTTGTAGCTCCTTAGAAATGTGTTTGAATGGACGACTTACCGGGGTATTATTTTCCCAAGGGAAGGCACTCAATACACGAGGTATGGGCGAAATGCAAATCATTCTCGACGGGATGTATGTAGAGGCCGACATGTTAGGTTCCATTGTTCCACAAGATGTACAAAGTGTCGAGGTATTACGTAATGTCAATTACACCACGATATACGGAAGTAATGGTGCCAATGGTCTAATCATCATCACTTCCAAAACAGGACGTGATGCGAGTCGAGGAAATAGCAAACCAAAAGGATTACTATCTATTCAACCAAAAGGAATTTCTATTCTACGTGAATTCTTTAAACCAGCCTATGAAGCGGAGTCAACCAATCAATTTGATATTGATCTTCGCACAACAATTCATTGGGAACCAGGAATCGTAACCGATGAACATGGAAAAGCAAGTTTCAATTTCTACACCTCCGATGAAATCGGCACGTACCGAATCACCATAGAAGGAATTGATTTTGAAGGACGATTAATTCGAAAACTCATCGACTTCGAAGTGAAATAAAGAAAGCCGAACGCCATCAAAGCGTTCGGCTTTTTTATGATCTCCAGTATTTCCTAAAATCTTCGAGTCAATCTTCATCAGGTTGTATAAATTTTACGTAAATTTCACCTAATAATCATAAAAATTACGTGAAGCATGAGCACATTTATCAAGACAGAAATAACCGATCATATTTGCTACATCCAACTTGACCGCGGAAAATCCAATGCCATGCACTTGGAAATGATCCAAGAACTTTCGGAAACTTTAACTACTCAACAACATAACCCAAGTATTGAAGCCATTGTCCTCACTGGAAAAGAAGGTTTTTTCAGTGCCGGATTAGATTTAATTACCCTATACCAATACGATGAATCTCAAATCCGATTTTTCTGGGAACAATTTATTTCCTTAGCACATCAGTTATGTGCATTCCCCAAGCCCGCCATTGCCGCTATTACAGGACATAGTCCTGCTGGAGGTTGCGTGCTTGCATTATGCTGCGACTACCGCATCATGGCCGAAGGGGAATTCATTATCGGATTAAACGAAGTTCCGGTGGGTATTATCGTGCCTAGCAGTATTTTTGAGCTCTATAATTTCTGGATTGGAAAAGCAAATGCCGCCAGATTTTTGTTGGAAGGAAAATTACTTCAACCACAAGATGCCCTTCGCGTCGGTTTAGTGGATGAGCTAGTTCCATTTAACCGAATTCAAACCACTGCCATTCGCAAAGCAAAACAGTATGCCTCATTTGAAAAAAATGCTTGGCAAGCTTCCAAACTAAATATTCGTAAAAACCTCCTGTTAGCGTTAGAACAAACCAAAGAAGAGGCCATCCAACAGGTGCTAACCCAATGGTGGGCTCCAAACACCCGAACTATTTTAAAAACCATTATCGAAAACCTCAGCAAAAAATAAGGATATGGCAGTACAAGGAGCATTACAAAAAGATGCCTTAAAAGGCAAAACCATCGTGGTTACGGGAGGTGGAACAGGCTTAGGAAAAGCCATGTCGATTTATTTCTCAACATTAGGCGCCAATTTGGTGATTAGCAGTCGCAAATTGGACGTGCTAGAGCAGACGGCAAAAGAAATCAGCGACCAAACGGGCAACCCCGTCTTAGCTATTGCCTGCGATGTACGTGACACCGAAGCCGTAAAAGTGTTGCGAGAGAAAACAGAAGAAGCCTTTGGCAGGGTCGATGTATTGGTGAATAATGCCGCAGGAAATTTCATATCTCCTACAGAACGTTTATCTGCCAATGCCTTTTCTACGATTATAGATATCGTTTTAAAAGGAACCGTAAATTGCACATTGGAATTCGGCAAAAACTGGATAACAAAAAAACAGCAAGCCAATGTACTCAACATCATTACCACCTATGCCTTTACCGGTTCTGGTTACGTCGTTCCTTCAGCAGTCGCCAAAGGTGGAGTGCTCACACTCACCCGGTCTTTAGCCGTAGAATGGGGGAAATATGGCATCAGACATAATGCCATTGCCCCAGGCCCATTCCCGACCAAAGGGGCTTGGGATCGTTTATTACCCGGCGATCTAGCTCAAAAATTTGACTTTAAAAACCGAGTTCCTTTAAAACGTGTAGGCGAGCACCAGGAACTAGCCAATATAGCCGCCTTCTTGATTTCCGACTTCGCAGGATACATCAATGGTGAAGTGTTAACCATTGATGGAGGAGAATGGCTCCAAGGTGCTGGTCAACTCAGTGGACTGGAAGCCATCCCAGAAGAAATGTGGGATACCATAGAACAATCCATACGTCAATCTAACAAGCCATGAATTTAAAACTAATTCGTATAATCGGCCTCTTTGGATTACTCGTATTCAGTTCCTGTAATTCCAGCAATAAGCAGCAGCAACAGCATTTGGATAGCAGCAAACGCATAGCAATCAATAACCCCGAACAAATTAAACAAATATCCGAGGTTATTACCCGCTTTGCTCGAGCTTATTTAAGTCAAGATCAGGCCAAAATAAATGCCTTAATTCATCCGGAACAAGGGATTGCCATCATTCATCGACCAGGAGCTGCTGACAGGTATACCATCGTAGACGCTATCGATTTCAAACATCCTGTACCGTCTTACTATGCTTATGAAACTTTTTCCAATGAGCAAGTGTTAACATTTGAAAGTCTTCCTTCCTACGATTGTGGAAAAGAACAATGGGAGAAAATCGGATTTTTCACCGACACAACGAAAAATAGTGGCACCCAATTATTGGAAACAATTGCCAAATTTTTAGACGAATATGAACAGATAGCATATGATGAAGCCATAAAAAGTAAAATTAATGCTTTGGAAACAGGAAGCTATAGGGTAATTTTGGCGCTACAAGACCATCATCTCATATTTCATGTGAAACAATTTGAAGAAATATGGTATGTTACCATTTTAGACAGAGCCTATGCTTCTTGTGATGCATAGATACATTAACGAAAAACAAATCAATTTTTTAATATCATCAACAAAATCCATTATGGGTAATCTAGATCAAGAGACACAAGCAAGAATCAATCAATGGCTCACAGATGAATACGACCAGGAGACCGTAAATCAAGTCCAAACTTTGATTGATCAGCAAGAAGAAACAGAGCTATTAGATTCTTTTTACAAAGAACTGGAGTTTGGTACTGGAGGATTAAGGGGGATTATGGGGGTTGGATCCAACCGTATGAATAAGTATACCATCGGAAAAGCTACGCAAGGATTGGCCAATTACCTCTTAAAGCAATTTCCAAATGAGCAGGTCAAAGTAGCCGTATCTTATGATAGCCGAAACAATTCACAATCCTTCGGACACTTAGTAGCCGATGTGTTCTCCGCCAATGGAATTCAAGTTTATTTATTTCAAGAGCTCAGACCAACACCGATGTTATCCTTTGCCGTGCGTCATTTTGGTTGCCAAGGCGGTGTTATGCTAACGGCTTCCCATAACCCTAAGGAATACAATGGGTATAAAGCGTATTGGAATGATGGCGGTCAATTAGTTGCTCCACACGACAAAAATGTTATTACGGAAGTAAATGCAATACAATCGGTACATGAAGTTAAATTTAATCGAGTGGAAGACCATATCCACCTAGTTAAAGAAGATTTCGATCAATTATATATCGCTGAAAACTTAAAATTAAGCATACATCCTGAAGCTGTAAAAGCACAGAAAGACCTTAGTATCGTTTATTCTCCAATTCATGGAACAGGGATAACCATCGTGCCTAAAATGTTGGCTGCATGGGGATTTGAAAACGTTCAGGTGGTGGAGGCACAAGCCAATCCCGACGGCAACTTCCCAACTGTAATTTATCCTAATCCAGAAGAGGAAGAAGCAATGTCTATGGCTATGGCTAAAGGACAAGAGCTCAATGCCGATGTGGTGATGGCCACGGATCCCGATGCAGACCGTGTAGGCGTAGCCATAAAATTACCTTCAGGCGTATTCCAACTTATCAATGGAAATCAGATTGGCAGTTTATTAACCTACTATGTCTTATCGACTAAAAAGGACTTAAACCAATTGAAAGCCAACAATTACATTGTAAAAACGATCGTAACTTCTAATTTACTGTCGGATATTGCAAGCTCCTTCGGTGTCAAATTCTACGATACCTTAACGGGTTTTAAATTTATTGGAGAAGTCATGACGCGCGTCCAAGATGAAGAAGTTTATTTAGTCGGTGGAGAAGAATCTTATGGCTTCTTGGTCGGAGATTTAGTAAGAGATAAAGATGCGGTAAACTCTTGCGCATTTATCGCGGAGATGACGGCATATTTCAAAAATCAAGGCCTTTCCTTATACGATGTGTTACTAAAACTCTATTTGGAATATGGTTACTATAAGGAAAAATTAATCTCCCTAACCAAAAAAGGAAAAGCAGGAGCAGACGAAATCAAGCAAATGATGGCTGATTTACGTGCTGATCTGCCTAAAACATTGGGATCCATAGCGGTGAAAGAAGTTCGTGATTATCAACGTAGAGAAACGACGAATATGGAAACTGGTGAAAAATCAGTTATTGAACTTCCTGCATCCGATGTATTACAATTTATCACAGTCGATGGAGATGTAATTTCTGCAAGACCTTCTGGAACAGAACCTAAAATAAAATTCTATTGTTCCGTGAAAGAAAAATTACGCTTTACCGATGAATACGGACAGATTTCGAATCGACTGGATGATAAGGTAACGGAAATCATGGCTGATATCGTAAAAAACTAAATGGAGAACTGGAAAGTATTAGATTCGAAATATATCCTTCAACGTCCTTGGGCCACCTTACGAGTCGATCGGTTGGAAATGCCCAATGGTCAAATCAAAGAAGAATATTATGTACTCGAATACCCTACATGGGTTAATATGATTGCCATCACAGAAGATGAACAACTCATTTTTGTGAAGCAATACCGCCATGGAGCCAAAGAAGTCATGATTGAACTCTCCGCAGGCGTAGTAGAAGCGGGGGAAGATCCAGAATTCGCCGCCCGACGTGAATTGCTCGAGGAAACAGGATATGCATTCAAAGATTGCCAATACATCTGTAAGCTCTATGCTAACCCAGCGACCTCAGGCAACTTAACTTACACATACCTGCTCACAGCTGGTCAAAAAATACAAGAACAAGAATTGGATGATTCGGAAGACATTGAAGTTGTTTTAATGAATAAAGAAGAAGCCATGAATTTCCTGTTTGAAAATAAAATAGGCCAAGCCTTACACAGTTCGGCCATGTTTTACACCTTTAAAACGTTAGGTTGGATTTAATCCAACCTAACTTTATTCGCTATCCTGACCATTTTACGCAATAATTAACGCTTTTTACGTACATTTGCCACATGGCAAGAGAAATTTACGAAACAAAACGAAAAGCACTAAAAATAAATCTTAATCCAGACATCTACGGCACCTTCGCCGAAATTGGTGCAGGACAAGAAGTCGCTCGTAACTTTTTTGAAGCGGGTGCCGCTTCAGGAACCATTGCCAAAACCATGTCAGCATACGATATGGCCTTTTCCGATGCCATCTATGGCATTGAGGATTCTGGTCGATACGTAAGTCGAACTCGTCTTACCAAAATGTTGGATCACGAATTCAATCTATTGACGGAAAGATTACATGGCGAAAAATATTGCTCCAAAAAGTTTTTCGCATTTGCCGATACAGTAACCACGTTAAATTTCACAAAAACTAATGAACCACATGGATGGATTGGAATTCGTTTTCAACACGAAGTGGGTGGTCCTACCAATGACATTGTTATCCATGTACGACTTTTAGATAGCGACAATAGACTGCAGACCAAAGTATTAGGTATTATCGGAGTCAACCTCTTGTTTGCTGCATTCTATTATGCGCAAAACCCTCAAACCATGATCGAATCCTTGGTCGATAATTTATCGGTCGGATCAGTCGAGATTGATTTGGTAAAAGTATCAGGTCCCTTATTCCAAAATGCCAACGAACGCCTGCTAAACCTTTATTTAATTGCCAAAGGTTTCGCTAAAGCGGCCATCTTTAAACCAGACGGTAAAGCTGCACAAATCAAAGATTATTTATACAAGAAAAACATCATTATCCTTCGAACCAAATACCGCCAGAAATCAAACCCTAACTTTGATTTATTCAACTTAGCCGTGGAAGAGTTCAAGAAAAATACAGGTGCAATCCCTGAAGATACGGTCGTCTTAATTGAAGTATTGATGGGCAATGTATTGGATGAAAGCACACAAATTACCGATGAGGATTTAATCTATTTTGCAAATCGTGCCGAATACTTATGTTCTACTGGAAATAACATATTAGTTTCCAACTTTAGAAGGAATAATCATTTGGCGGAATTTGTACAGACTTTCAAACCTAAACAGGTCGGTATAGCAACCAACGTATCCAATCTAAAAAATATTTTCAATTCCCATAATTACAATAAGGAACAATACACCAATGAATTGTTATCTTATATTTCAGGAATGTTCAGTAAAAATGTAAAATTATATGCTTATCCGTACTTAGATAAAAAGTCGGATAAAATTGTAACTACCCGTAATATGCCCGTTTCTGAAGAAGCAAAACCACTTTTTGATTTCTTAATCAATAACCGTTACATTATTGATATCGATAATTATGACGAACGTTTTGTAAAAACAGTTTAATTCGACAGCTTTTAGTTCACGATCACTCTAAAAAACTCCTCCCTGTAGGCGGAAGGGGTTTTCCCTGTGATTTGCTTAAACTGCTTATTAAAATTGGTCATCGATAAAAATCCACACTCATAACTAATCGATTCAATACTTTTCGAAAAATCATTTAGGCGTTTACAGGCATAGTTTATTCTAACCTTCTTGACAAATTCTGAAAAAGAAAGGCTCATTTTCATCTTAAAATAACGACTGAATGATGTTTCTGTCATATTGGCCAAATCGGCAACCTCCCCTAATCGGATTTTTCTTTTAAAATTATGATTTACAAAGTCGTAGACTTTTTGAATAGGGTTTATTTCTGACTCGGAATGATCCATCACATTTAAATCATTCAGATACTTCAAATCTTTAGAACAAGCGAATTTATCTAGTATTTTTAACAAATAAATCACTCGATCCAAGCCTGTACTTGCTAACAAATTCTCTAACAGCATAGCCACTTGATCTCGGGTTTCCTGATCGATCCACAAGCCGCCCCTGCTTCGTTCAAAGAGTATTTTTATTTTCTGAAATTCCTCCTTGGAATACAAGTAATCTCCTAGAATATTTTTATCAAAATATAGCACAATCATTCCGCAAGTGTCTACCGCTTTTTGTTCAAAATAATTGCGGTCACTTTTCCAAAAATGTGGAATATCAGGACCCAAAAGTACCATATCACCCTCAGAAAAAGGTTTTAGTTTATTTCCAATTAAACGATATCCTGAACCTTTAAAAACGTAGGTCAATTGGAATTCTTGATGGCTATGTAAGCTGGATTCGAAAAACGGCTCCATAATTTTTTTTACCACAAAGCATTTATTGCTTGGAATAGGCGGTTTTGCAATTGGTCTTAGAATCATTATTTTCTTTTTAAAAACAATATCTCTTAAAGATAAAATACAGCTAACATCTGACATAATAGTGTATTAACATTAATTAAACTATACGTTATATTTGAGTCATCTATCGAAACTGCTAGCCTATGAACAACATAAACTTACTTGAAACTCAAGGCGTTTTATATGCGTTATGCATTTTATCTACTAGTAAAAACAGCAAAAAACGCCAATAGTTTTAGAAATTTTCCTAAACAAGCAATCCCTGATAAAACCTTTAAGCAACCCGTCAAATAGAATAGTATTTTTTTTCAAACGAACAAGAAAGGAGGATTATAGATAATATAGCAAACATTTACAGAAAAAATAACTTGGCCTACTGTTTAACCACAGGAGTTCAAGTATTGAAGTTCAATGTGTCTACTCAAAACACTGGATTAATAACCTAATAACTAATCATTATGAACTTATTATTAAAAACAAACAAACATTCACTGATGTATAGCCTAAGAAATTTAGACAGGTATGGAAAAAAGATCTGCTACTTTTTTTGTGTTCTATGTATTCAATTCCTATGGAATTCCACCCTATATGCACAAAATCGAACCCTCACTGGAACCGTCAAAACGGAGTCAGGACAAGCGCTTCAGGGTGCATCTATTATGATTAAAGGATCTAGCCAAGGTACTTCTACCAATATAGATGGATCCTTCTCTTTAGTTTCAACAACAGCAAACCCTGTTTTAGTAGTGTCTTACCAAGGATATGTAACTCAAGAAATCACTATAAATGCAAACCAAAACAGCCTCGACATCGTATTAGTCAGCAACAACTCGCAAACCATATCAGAAGTTGTCGTGACAGGATTCGGTTTGAGTCAAAAGAAAGAATCCCTTACTTCAGCTATTTCTACCCTTAGCGAGCAAGATCTAAGCCGTTCCGTTTCATCCACGACCTCCGGAGCAGTGGTCGGAAAAATTGCTGGGATCAACTCACGCCAAGTAGACGGTCGCCCAGGCGCTGGAACTGCTTTACAAATTCGAAACATGGGTAATCCATTATATGTCATTGATGGTGTTCAGAAAGATGCCGGACAATTCAACAACCTAGACTTTAACGATATCGAAAGTATATCCGTATTGAAAGATGCTTCTGCCGCTATTTACGGTGTACGTGCGGCTAATGGAGTTATCGTGGTCACCACCAAAAAAGGAAAACTCAATGCTGAAAACACCATCAATATCATTGGTAACTATGGTTTTCAAAATCTCGCAGCCTTTGCCAAACCTGCTTCAGTCAATACCTACATTCAAAATTACATTCAGTCAGAAACTATACAGGGCAAAAGCTCCTATACGTATAGCAAAGAAGATTTTGAAAAATGGACTCAAGGGACTGAAAAAGGATTTCGTCCATTTGATTGGTACGATTACATTTGGGAGACATCGCCACAACAATATATTTCAGCGAATACTTCCGGTGGATCTGAAAAAATCAATTACTACTTCAGTATAGGCCATCTCAATCAAGATGCCATGATTGTGAATTATGGAGGGTTTAAACGATCCAATATTCAAATGAATGTAGAATCCCAAATCACAAGTAAACTAAAAGTCGGAGCCTCTGTCAATGGCCGCTATGAAAACAGAACGAATCCTGGAGTACCTGGATCGGATGATTATTGGTTACCAATTTTTGCCACCTACCGCAATCTTCCGACCAAGCGGCCTTTTGCCAACGACAACCCCCTATACCCTACCCGTACATCAACCGATCCAGGAACTAATTTTGGTTGGTTAAACTATGACTTATCGGGAAAATATACCGATACCTGGCGAGTGGCTCAATTAAATGCCAATGCCGAATATAACCTCATGGATGGTTTAAAAGCCAAAGCATTAATAGGATATTATTTTGCTAACCAAAAATTAGATAATCACGAATTCACCTACAAACTTTATGAGTACAGGGAATCGGATGATACGTATCCTGTTATTTTTGAGAACAACAATCCTTGGCGTGAACGCCGAATGGGCTATGTGGAGGAATTGACTTCCAATATTCAATTAAATTACGCTAAAACATTTAACAGCCACAGCATCAATGCCTTAGTTGGTTTTGAAACCATTCAACGAAATACCCCAACCACATGGGTACACTCCATTCCTACCTCGAACTCATTAACATTAATCGATTACCAAACGATGGATACCTATGATGATATAGGAAACAATACGCAAGGTCGAATTGGATATATGGCTAGAGCCAATTATGACTATGAAGGAAAATATTTAGTGGAATTATCTGGTCGATATGATGGTTCTTGGAAATTTCCGCCAAATCATCGCTGGGGTTTCTTCCCTGCCGCATCTGTAGGATGGAGAATGTCTGCTGAAAACTTTTGGAAAAACAGTGCGCTCCAGGTTTTAAACGATTTTAAAATCAGAGCTTCTTATGGTTTATTAGGAGATGATGAAGTGGCTGGATACAGTGCTTTCGGCTATATGCCTGGCTTTAACTATAAAACTGGTGGATCGGTCATAGACGGCGAATATGTTCTTGGCTCTCAACCCCGAGGTCTACCAGTGACGACCCTATCCTGGATCCGCGCAAAAGTCTTTGATATTGGGCTAGACTTTTCGCTAATCAACTCCAAGTTAAGCGGAACTATTGACTACTTCCGTCGCATTAGAACAGGCTTACCGGCCTCTCGCTATGACATCTTACTGCCTTCTGAGGTTGGATTTGCATTACCCTCTGAAAATCTAAATTCAGATGTCATCAAAGGAATGGATGGTATGATTAAGTGGACAGATCAGGTCGGCGAATTAAACTATAGTGTCGGAGCCAATGTGACCTATTCCCGATTTTACGATTGGAATCAATACAAACCTCGCTTTAGCAACTCTTGGAATGTCTATAGAAACTCCATCAATGAACGTTACGGTTACATAAATTGGGGATTAGTTTCAGATGGTCAGTTTCAAACTTGGGACGAAATTGCCAATTGGCAAATCGATAATGATAGGCAAGGCAATAAAACTTTACGCCCGGGTGATGTAAAATATGTGGATCAAAACGGCGATGGTGTCATCAATGGCCTTGATGAACGACCTATTGGATATCGACAAGATTCTACGCCAATTTTCAATTATGGACTAAATTTCAGCTTCAGTTGGAAAAACTTTGACCTCGCTTTTGATCTTTCGGGAAGTGCATTAAACACCTATTTTATGGAATGGGAACAAAGAAATCCGTTTCATGATGGTGGAAACAATGCGCAATACTACATGGAAAACAGTTGGAAATTAGCCGACATTTACGATGCCAACAGTGAGCTAATTCCAGGTAAATATCCGATGTTGTTAATTGGAAACTCCAATCATAGTAATTATTGGAACAGTGACTTCTGGAAAACGACGGTTAAATATATCAAATTACGTAACCTCGAATTTGGCTATGCCATTCCATCCGAGTGGACCAACAAGATCAATATTAAACGAATCCGACTGTATTTCTCTGGACAAAATTTACTGACTTTTTCCAACCTACCGGGTTTAGATCCTGAGATTCAAGCGACTAATGGTCTAGCTTATCCAACAACTAGAATTATGAATTTTGGAATCAATTTAACCTTATAAATAGCGTTGTAAACTAAATTTGATGAACGATGAAAATTATTTCAAAAACCTATATAGCCATTATTTTTCTTGCCTTGGGTACCGCAAGTTGCAGTAAAATATTGGATCAAAATCCAGATCAAATATTGACGGAAGATCAGGTATACTCGGATGAAGTGATGATAAAATCTGTCCTCGCCAATTATTATGGACGCGTACATTGGGGGCAAAGCACACAAGATTCCTATTCCTTAACGATCTTGGATGAAGCAGGAAAATCTGACGGTGGACCTGATAATATACAAACCTTTTCGGATACGCAGTGGCGCGTATATGATTATACCTTAATCCGAAACATCAACCAGTTTCTCAAAGGATTAAGAGAACGCTCCAGCCTTCCTGCTGAAAAAACGCAAAGCTATGAAGCAGAAGCTCGCTTTTTGAGAGCATGGATTTATTTCCACTTGGCTAAAGGCCTTGGTGGTATGCCTATTGTGGGCGATGAGGTATTTGAGTATGCTGTAGGCATGGATATTACGGCTTTACAATATCCCCGATCTACAGAATCCCAAATATATGAATACATCATTTCTGAAATGGATGCCATCCATGCCAGTCTAAGTGTAGAACCAACAGTCAATGCTGGAAAGGCCAATAAATGGGCCGCCTTGATGTTGAAAGCTCGGTCTGCTATTTATGCCGGATCCATCGCCAATTACAACAATAAAATGACTAGTCCTATTCGCACAGCCAACGCCGAAGTAGGAATTCCAGCTGCTGAAGCAACTAAGTTTTATGAAATCGCTTTAGCCGCATCGGAAGAAGTTATCAATGGAGGTAAATACCAATTGATGTTGAAAAAACCAGATGACCGAAGCCGTAATTTCTATGAAGCTTTAAATATTAAAGAAAACAATACCGAAATCATTTGGGCAAAGGATTACATTTATCCTGGACAAACAGTAGGATTTACCCGAGAAAATATTCCCGCCTCCCACGCCGAAGACATTGATCGTGCGTATGCTGGTCCCATTTTAAATTTGGTAGAAGATTTCGAATATAGCAATTCCAGAAATGGCGAATTAAAAACGAAGGATGCAGCAGGAAATTACATCTTTTACAGCACACCCCTAGAGCTCTTCAAAGATAAAGACCCTCGTTTAGCAGCTTCAGTAATCCTACCTGGTTCCCTATTTAAAGGCACAGAGGTGGTTTTACAAGCCGGACAAAAAATATTACAAAATGGAGTATATGTAACCAAAACTGGAGATTTAGGCGCTTCCGATGCCAATGGTTTAATTACCGCAGTCAATGGGCCTATCACTTCCAATGTGCAGTACGTGAATAAAACCGGATTCTTTTACCGAAAGTTTCTTGATGAAACCCCATTAGCTTCGACTCGAGGTCGAAATAGTGACCTTTGGTTTCCGCGGTTTCGATTTGCCGAAGCCTTGTTAATCGCTTCTGAAGCCGCGATGGAATTAAACATCCCAACAAAGGCTGTCTTATATATTAACCAGGTGCGATCTAGAGCAGGTATTCCCAACTTGACAAGTGTGAGCCTAACGGATATTGTGCAAGAACGACGCGTAGAATTTGCTTTTGAAAATCATCGCTACTGGGATTTAAAACGTTGGAGACTCGCGGACAAAGTATGGAATGGTGTCAATCAAAATCCCGAAGCAATGCAATATGCTTTATTCCCCTATCGGGTAGTTGCTCCTGGAACGCCAAACCATGGCAAATGGGTCTTTGACAAACAACTGTTTAGCAATTCTCCTAACCCTCGGTTTTTTCAGATGAGGCATTATTATAATTTCATCGATCAAAGTTGGATTGATAATAATCCTAAAATTGTAAGAAATCCATTTCAATAATTTAAACCGATTAGAACATGAAAAAATTAATATATCACATCTTGGCTGCTATGTTGCTCTTTCAAAGTTGCGGTAAAGATAATTACGAGGAACCGACCTCGATCATTGAGGGGAAAATCACTTTTAATGGCGCCCCTTTAAATGTAAAAGGGACCGATCAAGCGGTACAACTTAAATTATACCAGCCGGGTTACGCCCTAAAGGCCGAAGTACCTGTATTTGTAAAACAAGATGGCAGTTTCAGCATTAAAATATTTGACGGAAAATATAAATTGGTCGGCAGAAACAACAATGGCCCTTGGCTAAATGCAACAGATACCGTAGAAATCAATCTGCAAGGTAAGGCAACGGTAAATTATGAAGTTGACCCTTATTATATCATTGAAAACGCACAATTAGCCTTATCTACAGATTATAAACTGAGTGGAAGTTTTAATTTGGTAAAGAACCTTCCGGCAGCCAATTTATCGTATTACACGATCTTGATTAGTAAAACTGCTTTTGTCGATGATGTCAGTAATATTTACCGTAAAGATTATACAGCAGCACCTGGAAACCCTATTGCTGTTGCTGAAGATCTAACTAGCAATACGAATGTTAAATCAGCTCATGCCTTGTTTGCTCGGATTGGTGTTCGCGCGACAGCCGCTGATCAAGCAATCTATTCCGAAGTCATCAAGCTGAGGTAAATTTTATACATTTTTAACAAAACTTTATTCAACTCGCAGAAGTGCGGTAGAGAAGTTGCAGTTTTGCAACTTCTCATTTTTTGCTGTCTAACTATAACCATAAACTTAGCTAGTATTTTAGCTATTAACAGGAAAACTAAGCCTTGAATTTCCAAAAATTACGCTATTAAACTCGGGGTTTATCCCATATAAATTTTATTTTCAAGCGGATCTCCTTTGGATCTTCTTCGGATCTTCCATGGAACTGACACGAATAAATCCGAAGGAAATGCGCTGAAATAGCAAAGCTGATTCCCTGAAACATCGATGAAAATGAGTAAGAAAAAAACGCGTGTAATTGATTTTGCTAAATACCGGGCACATGTTGGATTGCTAAGAAAAAATAGTTATTTTTAAATTTAGACCTGAGTAAGCAAATTATTGCCCGCCTATTTGTTTCGTTAAGCAGGTATACAAAACCTAGAAAACAGCGCTTACAATTACATAAATAACATTTTCTTAATATTTGAGTAAAGTAGAAGATATAAGTTTGACCTAAATAAAACACATTTACATGAAAAATCTATACTGGTCTTTGATCGCATGTTTGTTAACTGGCACAGCATACGGACAAGAAATAGCCAAAGGAACCGTATTCGTTGATGCGAACAATAATGGGAAATTTGATAAAAAAGAAATTGGTTTAGCGGCTGTAAGTGTCAGCAACGGGAGACAGGTGGTACAAACCGATAGCAAAGGAAGGTATGAATTGGAAGTTGGGGATGACCAAATTATTTTTGTCATTAAACCCTCAGGTTACCAATTGACCTTGGATGCTGAGCATCAAAACAAATCCTATTATATTCACAAGCCTAAAGGTTCTCCGGAATTAAAATATGCAGGAGTCTCTCCTACTGGTAAATTACCCAAAGCCATAGATTTTGCATTGACCCCTCAAGAGGATACGAAGCAATTTTCGGCCTTTGTTTTTGGAGATCCACAAGCCTATAACGAAGCTGAAATAACTTATTTCAAGAAGGCTGTTGTTGATGAAGCAAAAAACAAAAAAGGCCCATTGTTCGGTATTAGTTTGGGCGATTTAGTTGGGGACAATTTAACCTTACACCCAAGCTATAAAAGCACGATTGCACAAATGGAAATTCCTTGGTTCAATGTTATTGGAAATCACGATATGAACTTTGATGTGGAGCAAGATTCCTTAGCAGACGAAGGCTTTGAACGGATTTTTGGTCCTGCAAACTATGCCTTCAATGTGGGAGATGCACATTTTATCGTTTTAGATAATATTATCTATCCGCATCCTGAAACAGGAAAAGGATATCAAGGGGGATTTCGTAAGGATCAGCTGGAATTTGTCGCTAATAATTTGAAATTCGTTCCTAAGGATAAATTGATTGTGCTGGCGTTCCATATTCCACTGAATCCATCAAATGGTAAAGGATTCCGAAATGATGACCGTCAAGTCTTGTTTGATTTATTGAAAGACTATCCAAATATCTTAGCACTTTCGGCACATACCCATTACCAACAACAAATTTTTTATACAAAGGAACATGGCTGGAATGGAATAAAACCCTTGCATGAATATAACGTAGGGACCACTTCTGGCGATTGGTATTCCGGAATACTGAATGCTGCGGGTGTTCCTACATCTACGATGCGTGATGGTACTCCAAAAGGATATGCTATTCTAAACATCAATGGCAATCAATATAATTTTGATTATAAAGTAGTCGATAAAAATGATGACTATCAAATTGCTGTCTTCGCACCTGCTATTATAGCAGAGAAGTACAGTGGCCGCTATTACATGTATGCAAACTTCTTTTTGGGTTCGAAAAGCGATAAAATAAGGTACCGCATCAGTCAAGGGGAATGGAAAGAAATGCAACGCATTGATGCTCCAGATCCTGCCTATACCCAACAATTGCTTGCTTACGATGGTGCCACCGAATTCTTAGCAGGAAGGAGACCTAGCGACCCTGTAGAGTCGGATCACCTATGGCGTTTAAAATTGCCTAAATTGAAAGCGGGGAAACATGTTGTGGAAATGGAAGCAACTGATATGTTCGGCAGAACGCATCTGGCAAGTAAAACGATCGAAGTCGTAGAATAGTTTGAAATTGATATGCGTATTCAAGAGGTTTGTTAGCAATAACAACCTCTTTTTTTTGATATCAAGATGCAGGAAATACGCTGCTTTAAAACAGGGACAACAAAACGTGGTCCTTTAAACATCCATGGCTAATGATGAATCTAGTGACTTGACCTGATTCACTCCTGTTATCATCAGGTAGTAAATAGGCATTAGGAAGGCAATCCGGATTAAATTCTCGACTTATTTAATTGAACAATCAAATCAATATTTACCGTTGAATGCACCTGAGTCCATAGGAAATCCCTCCTGAGGCAAATACTATGCCTGAGGCAAGATCAAGAATTTGATAACTCACTTTCTTGCTCGCAACAATGCTAAATAAACAGGATGAATGGAAGAAAATCGAAGATTTAGCCGAGCTTGACTCTCTTAAACTTAACAATAACAGCCCATTTTTAGATAGGGCTGTTGTAGATAACGATTTGGTATTCGACCATTGGTTGTTCATTGTTTTGAATGGGCTGGGATAAGTAAGTTTCCCAGCGAGTAAACAACGCAACTTAACCAATAATCGAATACCTCAATCGAATAGTTATAATTTCATGCGCAATTTCAGCTAGCGCAATTAAAAAGCCCTTAATTCGCGCCAATAAAATTACCCATAAGCTCGATCTCCATAATCACAATGGGATCCGCAGCCGTACCATATCCCCAGGTAGAGGCCACTTGAATTCGTAAGTACTTTGATGCAGGAGCTCCAGGTGGAATAATAAACAGTTCCCCATCTGCAAGAACATGCGAGTTGGATGTAAAATCTCCCAATTTTGTCCATCCTACATAACTGCCATCGGACGATGGTTCGTTACTTCCCCATAGCGTGAAATTTTTAGGATTTCCGTGCGAGTAAGAACTTCCCCAATCTGTACGTTGCCATAATCGAAAGGAATAAAGCCCATAATCAGGCGTTCCCAAATCGATAGTTACTTGTGCCGGTTTGATCACATTATAACTATGATAGCCTGGATCTGGATTTCTACTGCCATCCCATGCATTACGAAGATGCCAACCTATATCCGCTCTTGCAATTGCATCGGTTGGAAGAACATATTCCCTAAACTTAGATTTATCCAATTTATAACGAATTGCCTCTGATGAAAAGGATGTTAATTCGGTTTTAAGTGTATCTACAGAAGTTGTATCGGCTAAATACCAAGTATCGTAAATAAGGTCGGTCCCATTTTTATAATCCGTAAGTAAAGAAACTGAAGTTTCAGGTTTGATAAATAGTTTCTTTTCAGCTCCTGAAACCGTAGTATAACGCAATAGATGCCCCACACTACCATTGTGGATATCAGCACCACCCCAGTTTAATTCAAGACGACCATCCGTGTTATCCACATAAGCACGAACTAAAGGACGGTTAAACATGTTGGATAAAAACGATTCACCAATCGATCTCCCCTGAACTTCCACAGGAACAGAACGGTTTCCAGCATCATCATAGGTCCTGATCGTAAAGGAATAAGTTCCTTCTGGAATATCGAGGAAATACTTTACGGAATCCAAATCTGATGATATATCAATCTTTACCGAATCTGAAAAGTTGTTCCAATAAATATGTGCTTTAGTAACATTGGGATCTACAGGAGCAGGCCATACAAATTTGATTCTGTTAAAACCAGAATAAGTCTTGACCAATTTAGCTCTTTCTACATAAGTAATACCACCGGGTTTTACGAATTCAATAAAGCTGTCGTTCATTTTTTTACATCCCGATACTACCACAAGGAGTATGAGAAGAAAATATATATTATTTTTCATCGTAATTTAATTGATTTATCATTTTAGTTATTCGCATCTTGCCCCCATATACTAAGCTCCTGGATAACCACCTGCGTGCTGCCGCTAGGAATTCCCCAAGTATTAAGGGTTTTGATACGAATATAACGCACTGCTGGAATACCGGGTTCGTATTCAAAATCTTCACCCCTATTGAGTGCATAATCCCGATCTTCTGGAGTGATTTCTCCTGGACCCGAAGGTTTGAAAGAAGAGAACGAAGCTAATTTCACCCAATTGTCTCGGTAGGTTTTACTGGTGACATCAATATAGTCCCCATCGGGGTTAATGGTTGTCGCTCCCCATACTTCAAAATCTTTCGGGTGGGAACTTTGATATGCGCCTTCAGGATGCAACCATGTTTTCATCCGACTCAAAACCACTGGAGATCCTAAATCTAAGGTTATCGTATGCGGTAATAGGAATCTATCCGTCGCAAATAGACAACAATATCCAAACCCTCCATCAAATATTTTTCGTAGGGGATAGTTCTCCACATACTGAAAGTTATCTCCAGGCAGTTCAACTGCTCGCCATTTGGATTTATCTAATTCCTTTTCAAACAGAGGCGTCAATGTTGTCAATTGTTGTTCCGTCTGATTATTCCACCTATCCCTTAGTTTGACTGCAAAATTCTTGGCTTTGGTATTCATGCCCCTCAAGGAAAAACTAATTTTATCGGCGGCAGTATAATAAGTGGTTAATTCTTCAAAATGCCCATTGTCTAAAGAGTCTACCATAACGACTACGGCTAAGTCAGCACGTTCAGGGTTTTGAAGCTTGATATTGATCCCCCCAAAAGTTGCAGCAATAGCTAATGTTCCGTAAACAGATTGAATAGCCGGTATTAATGGTTTTACTGCAACAATTAACGGTTCTGACTCCCGTTCATTTTTCCCCACACTATACAACTTTACTTCATAATCATTGGTGTCACCGAAACCTTCTACTTTTAGTGTGTCCGTATAATAAGAAGATTTAACTTCCCAAGTTTTTCCAACGGAAGTCTCATACACCGCCTTCACATAACTTAAGTTAGGATCTTTGGGGATTTTATAGACAATGTCTGCTCCACCATTTTTAGGGATAACCCTAACATCATACACCTGTTTTGGAGCGGGTAAATTTTTATCTGTATAGTCTATGTAATTTTCATTCTGGTCACAACTCCAAAAAATCATTGATAGGTGTGCGAGAATAAAAAGTTGTAATATCCTTTTCATATTTTTTTATTTTATAATTGTACGAAGTCTGTTACCATCCAATATTTTGTACCAAATTGGTATTTACATTTCGTTCGTATTCTGCAATAGGCCAGAAATAATCTTTTGAATTAAATCGCTGCTGGAAAATATTTGTAGGTCTATAATATGAATCTGTGGTAGAACCATGTACATTCCAACCAACGACACTTTTATTCATTTCAGTCATTGCCATCTTCCAACGGCGTAAATCCCAGAATCGTTGTTGTTCAAATGCAAGTTCATTTAAGCGCTCTCTACGAATAATATCACGCAGTCCATTTTGATTAGTCGCTTTTGCAGGGTTTACGGAATATTCTGTCCATGCTTCCAACACGCCTTTCAATCCTGCACGTTCTCTCACTTTATCCAAATAAAGGTATACTTCCTCATTCGGGCCATTTACCTCATTAAGGCATTCACTGTAAAGCAAGTACAAATCTGCCAACCTCATCAATGGCCATGGATAATCCACTGTTGTATAATTTGACGGGCTTCTTACATTATCAGGATGGATCCATTTTTTAATAGAGTAACCTGTTATTGGTCCTTGAAAAGAAGATTGTGTTCCTATTGGATCTCCTAATTTGGTTTGAAGGTAGAAAAGTCCACTTGGTTGATTGTCATCAAATCGACCTTGTCCATACCAAATCCCGCCATCAAAACCGAGGTATGCATAAAACCTAGGTTCCCGATTAAAGTTCAGGACAGCTGTCGTAAATCCATCTTTTATGTATAACCTATGATTGTCCGCATGGGTTGCTGTCTTCGTCGTATAACGATCGCCATAAGCCCACGTTTTATCTTCGGTAATTGGGACTCCATTATTGGAATAAAATTGTTCAACAATTTTTAAAGGTGCATTATAGCGATTATCCATCCACACTCGCGCTTGTGGACTAGGTGCCCAATCCGGTGAAGCTAACACTTGAACCCGATTAATCCAGCTCTGGGTATTTGCCCAAATGATTTCAGTGTTCCATTTTTCGGAAAAGGACATGCGAAGACTGAGTTCGTTTTGGGTAGTATCGCTAATTAAATAAGCAGCTTTGATCGCTGGATGTTCAAAAAGAGAAATACCTGCACTATCACACATAGCTATCGCTTCTCGGCAGGCATCAGCCGCTAATTGCCATTTGGCTACGGAATACTCCGCATTAAACAATGTGGTGCCATCTAAATTAGCTAGACTACTTTGGTCAGTATTGCCATTGAATAAAGGACTAGCTGCGAAAGTCAGCACTTTCGCTTTTAAACTATAAGCCACCGCTTTGGTAATTTTCCCCATATATTGAGGATCTACAATGGTCAGTAATAGATCATCTTTTGCCTCGTCCAGTATTTCGGCAATATAGGCAAAACACTCATCTACAGGCGCTCTAGCAACCTTTACCTCGTCTACACCAGCGGATATAGGCTTATTTGTACGAATTAATGGAATTGGACCATACATACGAACCAACATAAAGTGATAATAAGCCTTTAATACTTTTACTTCTGCGATCCACTGTAAGCGTTCCTCATTTTCAATATCAGGTACGGTGTTTATATTTTCCAGAAAGATATTACAATCACGTATTCCGGAATAAAGATGATTCCAATAATTACCACCTATTGGACTATTTATGTTTTGATTTCCTTCAGCCAACTGCCTGTACATGCTAGTCTCTCCAATATCAGGTAATTCCCAAATTTCATCACCCCCAAATAAAGCCGGACTACCATTAATATCGGCATCTCTAGGCATATAAGAGTAACAGGTAAATAGGTATTTCTCAGCCTCTCCACGCATGGCAAAGGCATTTTCTAATGTTGCGACATTATCTGGCATAATGTCTAAGTATCGTGTACATGAAGTAAAACACGAAGCAATAGCGATAAGGCTAGCGATAGAAAGCTTTTTTATAGTGTGTATATTCATGATATTAATTGAAATTAAGGTGCAAGCCAAGGTTAAAGGTTTTTTGAATAGGATAGCCTAAGCCATTCCCGCCCATTTCAACATCCCATAAGTTGAAATTGCTAGCGGTAAACAAGTTGTTTCCACTAAAATATACCCTAAGATTAGATGCGCCAATCTTCTTCACCGTTTTGGCTGGTAAAGTATATCCAAACTCCACTGTCTTCAGCCTAATAAAAGCACCACTCCGCATAAACCAAGTACTGTGTTGGGCATTATTGTTATGCTCATAATTACTTAGCCTAGGCCATAAGGCATAGATATTTTGATCCTGCTCACTCCAATAGTCATCAGCAATCACTTTAAGCGCCTGTCTTTCCCCCACAAATGGATTCATTGTCCAATAATTTAACCAGAAAGACTCATTAGCCAAACCCTGGAAGAATAAGGAAAGGTCAAAGCCTTTGAAAGATGCCGAAGGACCAAAACCGTAAACAATCTCAGGCACCGTTGGGTATCCAATAGGCACTTGATCCGCTTGCGTTATTCTTCCGTCATTATTCACATCCAAATACTTGATATCACCACCCATTACCTTACGCCCAAAATTCTGTTCTGGAGAGTTTAATGCATCCTCATCATCCACAAACAATCGTTCAGCGATATAGCCAAAAGATTGATTGATGTTTTGGCCTACACGTGTACGGTAAGATTCTTGATAAACAGGTTCTTCATTAACCAAGAATTTATTGGTTGCATAAGTAAAATTGGCCATCGCTGACAAAAACAATCCATTATCAAATGTCTTGTTCAATGTTAATGATGCATCGACACCTTGTGAGGAAGCCTCCCCAACATTCGCCCTTACTGGAGCAGATAAACCCATGGTTGCAGGAATAAATGCTCTGGTCATTAGGATATTTGTACGATGCTGTTTGAAAAAATCTACATTTAAGTTAATCGCACGGAAAAATCCTAACTCCAAGCCTAAGTTTTGTTGGTACGACTTTTCCCAAGTAATTTCTTCATTAGCGTATCTAGAGATCGATACGCCATTTAAGTATCTTGAACCTCCAGCACCTAGATCTCTACCAAAACGAGCACCTCGGATGCCAGAATTCATATTAACTTCAGACATATAGAAGAACCTATCCGATGGTTCTCCAATGGCATCGTTACCAATAATACCGTAGGTATAGCGTACTTTAAATGTGTTAACAGTGTTTTTCAATGATTCGAAAAACTTTTCGTTGTGGATCGTCCAAGCCACACCTGCCGATGGGAAGAAACCAAATCGCTTTGTTTTATAAAAACGTTCTGAACCATTATATCCGAAGTTGAATTCTGCGTGATAGCGGGTATCAAAACCATAAGTAAAACGACCTGAAATCCCTGTATTCCTTAAAGGCAAGGAATTAAGTAAGGTATTGGCCGACGAATTAAGGCGTTGTTGAATTATTCCAACTAACATTCCGCTGATGGAATGCTTCTCATCAAAAGTTCGATCATAAGAAAGTATCCCTTGTCCATAAAAATTAGAATTCACCTCCCTAAGTTCTGGATGCCCCCAATAATCCAAATACTCCCGACCTATTGGACCTATTGGCTGCTGGTTAGCCGATGAATTGATAACACGATAAGAATAATCTTGTGTAATAGGATCGTAATTCGTAACCTCGTAATAGAATGGCAAATACGAGCGTGTCACTGCATTGTAGGCAAAACGCTCAATATTAAACATCCCTCTAAAGTTTAGGCCTTCCACCCAATCACCCAACTTTTGGGAGACTTCCATTTGAGCCATCATTTTCGAGCGATTCCAATCACGATATCCACGTACCATCTCGGCATAAGGATTTACATACAGAGATCCTCTATTACTCCTAGTCACGTTGTTACCAAAAAGGATATGTTTTACATGACTATGGTCATCGTCTTTTTCGAAGGTCGCCGGAAACTGTACTGGATTGGTACGTATCATCATTTGATACACCTCTTCTCCAGTGTAGATCGGACCACGGTAGTCATCAAAATTACCATATAATCTGACGGTCAGCATGGTGCTCTTCGTAAGATCAATGTCAATATTGGAACGTAAAGAATAACTCTTTAAGTTAATGTTGCTATTGAAGTTATTCACCGGATCAACTTTAAGTACCCCATTATCTTGGTTCATTCCACCCGATACAAAGTAACGAGCTACACCACCACCACCACTCACATTTAGGGCATATCGTTGATTACTTGTGTAATCTTTAAAAAGAATGTCACGCCAATCATTTGAAGGATAAATATAAGGATCAGCCCCTGGCTGTCCTGTTCGGTTGATTTTATCATCGGAATATAGAATAGACCCTAACCGATCCCTAGTAAGCACGGCTTCATTTGCCATTTTCATATAGGTCACTGGATCTGCAAATTCTACATTTGATGTCGGCGCAGAAAATGTCTGATCTACGCGTAATGAAATTTTAGCCTGGCCTTCCTTTCCTTTTTTGGTTTCGACTAGAATAACGCCATTTGCTCCCCTAGCACCATATACCGCGGTAGAAGTAGCATCTTTAAGAATCGAGAAGGAAGAGATATCATCTACCGTAATCCGCGCAAGGTCAGTCGTCGAAGACTCAATACCATCAATCAAAATCAATGGCCCATTTTTATAACCAAATGTGGTTACCCCGCGCACAAAAAATTCTGCATTATCACGACCTGGTTCGCCAGAGCGTTGATAAGCAATAATACCTGCAGCTCTTCCAGCTAAAGCAGTGGTTAAGTTACTAGAAGGAATGCGCAATTCGTCCGGTGAAATCGAAGTAACAGCTCCCACAACTGCTTCCTTCTTGACCACGTTACCAAATGCTGTGACCACAATCTCTTCAAAGTCGGCGACCATAGCCTTCATCGTTACATCGAGATTCGAACTATTGCCGACCACAACCTCTTGGGTTTGATAACCGACCATACGAAATTCAAGGATTGATGTTTTGCTAGGCACTTCAATAATAAAGCGACCATTTTGATCGGCGACCGTACCAACCTTTGTGTTTCCCTTTAACGAGATAGTCACGTTAGGTAATACACCTGAAGAGTCTCTCGTGGTTCCTTTTACCTCAATACCAAGAGAATCTTGGAACGAAGTCGCCGGAATTGTAAAATCTCTAGCAAACCCCATGCTGGAAAACAATAGCAGTCCTAAGACCACAATAAGATTCCATCGCATTAAGGTCAAAATCTTTTTTTGGATTTTTTCCATTAACTGGACTTTCATAATTTAGTTGATGTTTATAGTTGATAATACCCTGAAGCTATTTCATTCAGAATGTAATAAAACAAATTTAACTTCGTTATAGACTATTAACCTAAACTATTTTAACTGGAATATATACTATATTGACATTTTTTGCCTCTTTTTTAGTAACACCTCCTCAAATGAAAAATTATTTCGTGCTGTCTTTTTAAAAACAGCTCGTATTAGAGACACAATTAAATAGTAGATTAAGCCGCTATTCGCTTGCAAAGAAGTACAGGAACAGGGTTAGATCTGTAAGCTATTGACTATTAGAATTTAGAAACAAGCCCCCTTCCATTTATTAGGAAATGTTTGCCTTTCGTTTTTTGATCTTGAAGGATTGATACTGAAGTAGAACGCCAAATTAATTTTAAATTAAATCGGCCAAGTTTCAATTGAAGGCCCCGATGGTATTATTCATCTTTGACTCATGGAAGTAGCGAGTGAAAGAGATCTAGGGATTTACAGCTATTATGAAAAAAAATATATTTCATCTTGTATATACAAGCTATTTTTTATATACTTGTTGGATATACCTAAGTTATGCAAAATCACGCTATTAATACCCCGAAATATGGGGTTCCAATGACTGTATTGACATTATTATTCTTCATGTGGGGCTTTATTACCTGTATGAACGATATCCTCATACCTCATTTAAAAAATTTATTTGAATTAAGCTATTTACAAGCAATGCTGGTTCAATTTTCATTTTTTGGGGCCTACTTTATTGGTTCATTAATCTATTTTATCATCTCCTATGTGAAAGGTGATCCAATCAATAAAATTGGTTACAAAATGGGGATTATCATTGGATTAATCATTTCTGCGCTGGGTTGTTTTTTATTCTATCCCGCAGAAATATATAGTAAATATTCCTTGTTTTTATTTGCCCTATTTACTTTAGGACTAGGATTTACTTTATTGCAAATATCGGCCAACCCCTACGTATCTTCTTTGGGGGCACCGGAAGGCGCATCCAGTCGATTAAATTTAGCTCAAGGTTTTAATTCCTTAGGAACGACGATTGCCCCTGTGGTAGGCGGATTTTTAATTTTTGAATTTTTTGCCATCGATGGAAAAGTATCTGCAGAGAGCACGAAAATTCCCTATCTAATTTTTGGAGGGCTATTTTTATTGGCGGCCATTTTAGTCAAAGCAATTCATCTTCCAAGCTTAATTTCGAAAGAAGACAGCAGCAATAAATTAGGTGCATTGGCCTTTCCTCAACTTCGCGGAGGTATATTGGCTATTTTCTTTTACGTTGGAGCCGAAGTTGCTATAGGTAGTTTGATTATTAATTTCTTGGCAATTCCTGAAATTTTGGGTGTTGATGAGCATATCGCTAAAAATTATTTAGCCTTGTATTGGGGTGGAGCGATGATTGGCCGGTTTTTAGGAGCTATTTCCCTTAGTGACAAAATTGAATCCACTAAAAAAATAGGTTTGATGTTTGCAACCTCTATTTTGGTTTTTCTTTTAATCTATGCCTTTGTTGATTTATCCTTTAATCAAATACTTCCATTTATAGGATTCATTATCTTAAATATCTTGTCCTTTTTCATCGGTAAAAGTAATGCATCTTTCGTGTTGGTCTTATTTGCATTGATCAATATCATCTTGTTATTAGTTACCTTATTTGGATCTGGAACCATAATCATTTGGACTCTATTATCTATCGGATTGTTCAATTCCATCATGTGGTCCAACATCTTTACCTTGAGCATAACAGGTTTAGGAAGTTATACTGGGCAAGGTTCATCCTTATTAATTATGGGGATTTTAGGAGGGGCACTTTTACCTTTGCTACAAGGATGGTTAGCGGATTCCATTGGCTTGAGAAATTCATTTTTCATGCCGATTATATGCTATGCCTATATTATTGGGTATGGACTCTATACCAAAAAGATACTAAAACAGAATCCAATAAATCGAGGACAATCCCTACATTAAAAATAATCTTGAATGAAATACTCTTCGGTATTGCAATACAGAAAAGAGTAAATGATCACATCATTATGATTAGTTTTAAGACTTCTTTTCATATGCAGAACAGGTAGATTCTTTTTTAAGGTTAGGATTTTAGAAATCTTTTGGCTTGCTGAAATCGCCCAAATCTTTTGTTCCCCTTCCTTAATCTCGATATTATGGTATTTAGTTAAGGTTTCAAAAAGGGAGTTTTTCTCTAAATTGTGTGAGACAAAACGCGGAAGATCAATATCAGTAATGTAGGTTTCCTCATATACTGTAGGTGCATTGTTCACATACCTTAAGCGAGAAAAATATATACAACCTGCCTGTTTCTGTACATCATTTAGTTCATAGGGAAAATTTTCTGGCCAAGCCATTTTAACACTCTTTTCCAGAATCTTGGTCATAAAATTATTCTTTCCAACACCTGCCGTTGAACCTTTAATGGACAAAATTCCTAATCCGTTTTTAGGCTCTGAAACGATACTTCCTTTGCCATGCTTTCGATTGATATAACCTAATTTAATAAGCTCACTCAATGCCTGACGCACCGTAGGTCGGGTCGTTCCATATTCTTTGCACAACTCATTTTCCGACGGCAATAACTCACCAATCTTATAATGACCCGCATCTATTTGTTTTTTTAAATTATTAAATAATGCCTTGTACAGTGGGGTATGCTGATTTTTTCCCATAGATTACGGTTAATAAATTTTTTTGTAAAGTTAAATCATTTTAGGTCGTATTTACAACCTAAATTCTTAGATGTTGTTTTCCTGACTGCTCATCAACTCTAAATAATAGCGAGTGAAACCAATTATTAGCATAACTGCGCTTTTAAGCAGGTATAATTATAATTTAGAAAACTTGTGTATACAATTACACTTTATTTTAAATAGGCAAAAAATTCATAATTACTTGATTAAAGCTGTATTATATAAATGTAATTAATTTTTTGACATTTATTCTTGTATATACAAGTTAATTATTATATTTGGAATACAAACTTATAAATCGAAAAACATTAACCAATTCTAACAACCACCTAATGGCGCGTCTAAAAAAATATGTTCTTAAATTCCTTTGCTTACTTTGCGCAGTTCCAATCTATGCGCAAAAGAAAGATATTGTAGATTATGTGAACCCAAAAATTGGAGGTGTTGGCCTCATTTTAGAACCAACGAGGCCCTTAGTACATCTACCCAACAGCATGCTTCGCGTCCATCCATTTAAAGTGGATGAACTAGATGATCAATTATCCGGATTTCCATTAACGGTCATCACACATCGTGTTGGTACGGCATTCAATATATTGCCAATGAGTCCTGAGGAAAATTCATTGCCAGAAAAATGGGCCATACATAGCCAAAAATTTCACCCTTATTATATGGAAATAACCAAGGAAAAGACTTACGATAAGATCTCCTTGGTTCCCAATGCAAAAAGTGCCGTTTTTAAAATTGAAAATGGCAATAAATCCAAAGAATTCAAATTACGTTTTCAAAATGTAAACCCTAAAGGAATAATTACCAGCAATGATGACCATAGTGTGCAAGGCGAGGAAGATTTTCAAGGAATGAAAGTGTACTTCTATGGAAAACTAAATGGGAAAATTAAATCTAAAAATTCCAAAAAGACAGGAGATTCTGATCAATTAATTATCCAGATCAACGGAGACACTGAGCAATTGGAATTCCGTTATGGCATATCCTATATAAGTGTAGCGCAGGCTAAAAACAATCTTGCATTGGAGTCTGAAAAACCAAGTTTTGAAACTATAAAAGCGAATGCCAAAAAGATTTGGAACTCGAAATTATCTAAGGTTTTAGTAAATGGTTGGGATGAAAACAAGAAAACCGTTTTCTACACCTCATTATACCGCACTTATGAAAGAATGGTAGACATTAATGAATATGGGAAATACTACAGTGCATATGATCATCAAATACATGAGTCCAAAGAACCTTTTTATGTAGATAACTGGGTTTGGGATTCTTATATCGCTCATCACCCATTAAATATGATTTTGGAGCCTGAAAAGGATCAGGCCATGATTAGATCGTATATTGAAATGTACAAACAAACGGGTTGGATGCCATCCTTTGCCGTAACATTTGGGGATTGGCCAGCCATGGTAGGCAATCATGCATCGGCATGGATGCTTGATGCTTACAATAAAGGCCTTACCAATTTTGACATCAAAACGGCTTTTGAAGGGCTTAGCAAAAATTCACTCGAAGCCACCTTATTGCCTTGGAGAAATGGCCCTAGGTCAGAATTAGACGATTTTTACAATGCGCATGGTTATATGCCAGGATTAGCTCCTAATGAACCAGAAACAGTAGAACGAGTAGATCCAAATTGGGAAAAAAGACAGGCCGTATCGGTAACCTTAGAAAATAGTTTTAGCGATTGGTGTATTGCACAACTTGCCAACCATATCAAATTACCTAAAGAGGCAGAGGTGTTCATGAAACGCTCCCAGTATTTCCGAAATGTCTTTAGACAAGATAAAGGCATGGTTTGGCCTAAAGATAAAAATGGCAATTGGATTGAACCGTATGACCCAAGTCTAGCGGGACGTGAATATTTTACGGAGAATAATGCATATACCTATAACTGGCATGTGAAGCATGATTTAAATGGCTTATTCCAAATGATGGGTGGAAAAGATGCTGCTGAACAAAAATTAGATGATTTATTTAGAACGCCATTGGGATTGCCAAAATGGAAGTTTTGGGCAATTCAACCCGATGCCTCTGGTTTAGTCGGTCAATACGTGATGGGTAACGAACCTAGTTTTCATATCCCCTACTTATATAACTACTTAAACAGTCCTTGGAAAACCCAAAAAAGGGTAAGAATGTTAATGGACACTTGGTTTACCAACAGTCTTTTTGGAATACCTGGAGATGATGACGGCGGAGGAATGTCGGCGTTTGTGGTTTTTTCAATGATGGGCTTTTTCCAAGTCACTCCAGGAATTCCAGAGTATAGTTTAAGCAGTCCATTATTTAATGATATTGCTATTGAATTAGCCAATGGAAAAACATTTAGAATATTAGCAAAGAATAATTCCGATGAAAATATCTATGTAATTAGTGCAAAGCTCAATGGGAAACTGCTTGACAGGCCATTTTTTACACATGATGATTTACTTCAAGGAGGAACATTGGAATTAGAAATGTCCGATAAACCGAAACTATAACCGTTGATCAACATATAAACCTGTTCAACCTGTTTTATTAATATACTATCCATAATGAATAGCATAGATCTAGTTTCTGCTTTTAAAGCAGAAACTACAGCCTTAATACGTTTTGGAATGGAGAATTCTGAATTTCGGAATTCAACAAATAAGCAAGCAATTGATGTTTTTACCATGGGAACACGAGGTACATCCGCGCTAACAACCAGTAAAACAAGCGGAATAGTAAAAAGCAAAAAAAACATGGAGTCTCGGAAAAACAATTGGTTGTATGGCATTCCCAGAATTTCTAACCAGGAGATAATAACCATAATATATGAAAACCCTTTTAAACCTATTACACAATGAACAAAACTATAGAAACAGCTTCTAGCCATAGCATTAAACTGGTTTTGATGCTACTATGTTGTCTATTTTGTCATGTCGAACGTACAAAAGCTGAAGAAAAGTTGCTTATAGAAAAGCAACAGCATCAGGTAACCGGACAAGTAAAAACTGCAGAAGGTCCATTATCTGGAGTTACTATTACTTCAAAGCAAAACCCTAACAATGCAACATCCACGAATCAAAGTGGAAATTATAACCTAACAATAAGCGCTAACGATACGCTAATTATCACTTCTGTTGGTTTCAAACCGCAAGAAATTGCTGTTCAAGGCCGGAAAGTAATTAATATAGAACTTCAAACTTCAGAGGAAACATTTGAAGAGATTGTTGTGGTTGGCTATGGCACACAAAAGAAAGCAAATTTGACTGGAGCGGTCAGTACTATCCAAGCTTCAGAAATTCAAACCACTACACATACTAGTTTAGCACAAAAAATTCAAGGTAAAATTCCTGGTTTACAGATTCGTCAAAACACCGGTGGTCCTGGAGATTTTGATGCAATGATCAACATCCGGGGTTTTGGATCTCCGCTATATGTTATCGATGGGATTGTGCGTGATGGCGGAAATGAATTTCAGCGATTAAATCCTGAAGATATAGAAAGTATTTCTGTCTTAAAAGATGCATCTGCAGCGATATACGGTGTAAATGCTGCGAATGGAGTTATTATTGTAACAACTAAAAAAGGTAAATCTGGCCGTGCACAATTTCAATACAATGCAGTATTGGGTATGCAATCTCCTACAGATATGCCTGCAGTAGCTACTGCAGCGCAATGGATGGAGGTACGCAATGATGCCAATGTAAATGTGGGCTTACCTCCATTTATTTCGAAAGAAGAATTAGCAAAATACCAAGCTGGAGCACCTGGGTATGAGAGTACCAATTGGTATAAAGAAACAATGAAACCTTGGGCTGGTCAACAACAGCATACCATTTCTGCACAAGGAGGAAATGAATCCATCAACTATTTTAGCAGTTTTGGTTTTGTGAACGACAAAGGTTTATTACGGTCTGATGCAATAAATTATGATCGATATACCTTTCGTACAAACCTTACCGCTAAACTTACCGAACATCTTACAGCTGGTGTTGAATTAGCTGGCCGCTATGACCGTAAGGATGGGGCTGGTTTCAGCATCTTTGAAATAATTCGGGGAACAATTTCTGCCTTGCCGATGAATAAACCTTATTTGAATGGTAATCCAGGATATCCAACCCATATCACAGATGGACAAAGTTCTAACCCGGTAGCAATTTCAGATCCGAATATCTCGGGGTATACTCAAGATGTGAATAAACAATTTCAATCTTCCGTTAACCTAACTTATAAAGTTCCATTTGTAGAAGGATTACAACTTAAAGGAGTAGCTGCATTTGATGGTAATAATTTTTTAGCGAAAAACCTATCCAAAAGCTATAAACTGTATTCCTATGATGCAACTAACGATGTGTACAATCCAGCGGTTTTAAGACATCCTACCAGTCTTTATAATGGTTACAATGATATGAACAGAGTTAATATTCAGCTTCAAGCCAATTATAATAGACTATTTAACGAAAAACACAATCTTGGAGGAACATTAGTTTATGAGCAAAGACACGGATGGAATCGTTCATCGGGTCTTTCGAGGGAGTTTCAGTTTTTCACCAACGATCAAATTGATTTAGGAGACCAAAACAACCAACGCACAAGCGGCATGGAAAGTCAGTGGGGAAATAGATCTGTAATTGGTCGTGTTACGTATGATTATTTAGGTAAATACTTGTTTGAGGCCGCGGCACGATATGACGGTTCTTACCGTTATCATCCAGATCGCAAATGGGGATTATTTCCAGTGGTATCTGCAGGATGGCGTGTGTCTGAAGAGAAATTTTTCAAAGAAAACATCGACTTCATATCTAACTTGAAATTCAGAGCTTCGTATGGTATGATTGGTCAAGATGCTGGAAACCCATTCCAGTATGTACCAGGATTTTCAACCAGCGGTGGTGGCGGATATGAATTTTCCAATGGAACCTATGTGTCTGGAGTAGCTGCCCCAGGTATTGTGAATGAGCAGTTAACTTGGTTTGAGTCTAAAATAGCCGATGTGGGAATGGACTTAAGTTTATTGGACGGGAAATTCAATTTAGAATTTGACATCTATCAAAGAGATCGTACAGGGCTTTTGGCGGTAAGAAATATTTCCCTACCTAATACCTTCGGAGGTAGTCTTCCGGAAGAAAACTTAAATAGCGATCGCGTACGCGGTATGGAATTCGGTGTGGGTTATACGCAGCAATTTGGTGAATTTAAATTGGATATTGGCGGGAATTTCAACTTTGCTAGAACCATGAATGTCTATATCGAAAGAGGTCCTTTTACCAATAGTATGGACCGTTGGAGAGGTAGTAACATAGAACGCTGGAATGATGTCGCATGGATGTATGATAAAATAGGTCAGTTCCAAACAGAGGATGAAATTCTTTATGCTCCTATTCAAAATGGCGACCTAGGTAATAGTAGAGAAATGGTTGGAGATTATATCTATAGGGACGTGAATAACGATGGAGTAATCGATGGCAATGATGTAATGCCTTTAGCATGGGGCGGAACGCCAAAAATGTTTTACGGCTTAACCATCGGCGCAAAATATAAAGGATTTGATTTCAATATGCTATGGCAAGGTTCTGCTAAATATTCTGTCAGATTTACGCATGCTTACGCGGAAGTAATGTGGGGCGGTGGAAACTACCCGGCTTATTTTAATGATCGTTGGCATCAAGCAGATCCCTACGACTCCACAAGTGAATGGATTCCAGGAGAATGGCCTGCAAGCAGAAGAATATCGGACATGGGAGCCATGTATAATGAAAGTTCGGTATGGAGAAGAGATGCTTCGTATTTAAGACTTAAAAGTTTAGAATTAGGTTACACCATAAATCCAGAATTATTGAAAAAGGCAGGTATAAAGGGATTGCGAGTATATCTTAACGGATATAATCTTCTTACAATCACCGATCCATTCGTAAAAGCTTTTGACCCAGAACAAATTGAAGGGGCATTAAATACGGGCTGGGTTTATCCATTAAGCAAGAGCTACAATGTAGGCTTAAACATTTCCTTTTAACCTTAAATCTGAAATCATGAAAAAACATATCATATTATTAACGGCCATTCTATCGATGTCTTTCTACAGTTGTAGGGACGTGCTAGACTTGAAACCATTAGATAAACTTGATTCTGAAACTCTCTTTTCTACACCTGATGGAGTAAGAATCTACCTTGCAAATTTATATGGACAATTACCCATTGAGGATTTTTCTTACGGCAGGTTAGGGTTTAATACCGCAAATCAAAATACGGGCGGTATTGCACCGTCCACACAAACTGACGATGCGGCTAATTCAGAATTTAGCCATCTGTTGGATGGCGGTGGAAATTTTCAATGGTGGGATCAAGGTTATAAATTAATTCGAGACATTAATTTACTATTAGAAACGATTCCGACGATAACAAGCCTTTCAGATACTGATAAATCACAAATTATTGGTGAAGGCCATTTTATGCGTGCATACACTTATTTTGCATTAGCAAAACGTTATGGAGGAGTTCCTATTATTAGCGCAGTACAACAATATACGCCGGATGTAGCGAGCCTACAAGTTCCTAGAAGTACAGAAAAAGAAACTTGGGATTTTGTATTGCAAGAGTGTGATGCCGCGATTTCTAGCCTACCGACTTCGAGAACTGCAGATAATCGCAGAGCCAATAAGTGGGTCGCTTATGCTTTAAAATCTAGGGTAGCATTACATGCAGCATCAATCGCTAAATATTGGTCTAAAGCTCCCCTATCTGGGCCAGCAGTAACTGAAGGTTTGGTGGGACTAAATGCTTCCGATGCTAATTCCTATTATGAACAATGTATCCAAGCTTCCAAAGCAATAATGGATCAAGGTGGTTTTGGTTTACATAAGCCAAGTCCAAGTTCTCCAGAAGAGGCAACAAAGAATTATATGGAGATTTTCCAGAATCCTAATAATGCATCTAACGAAATCATCTTTTTAAAAGGATATGCCATTCAGGGTTCTTCAGGTCATAGTTATGACTTTTGGTTTAACCCTAATCAGACGACAGACGGTGCTCCACATCCAGGAAGGATGAACCCAACCTTAGAATTTGTAGACTTGTATGAAAGCTACGATAATCCTGGGTTTAGTGCACCTGTAGTAACCACAGCCGATGGAAATATCAATGATTATAATGGATACAATGCGAGCAAAAATTATTTGCGATTTGATACCCCATATGATATCTTCAAAGGTAAAGACGCAAGACTATGGGCTACTGTTATTTTACCAGGAACAGAATGGAAAAATAAAACCATTGTCATCCAAGGTGGTTATATTCAACCAGATGGTGCTGCTAAGATTGAAACCAAAGAGTCTATTTCCGTAAATGGAAAAACCTATTATACTTATGGTGCTGCCGAATGGACTGGATATTCAGGTTTTGAAGTCTACCTAGGGAATATGACACGTACCGGATTTAGTTTTAAAAAGTTTCTAACTCCTTCCGCTTTACCACCAAATTTATTGGCTTCGACCAACGATTGGATCGAGTTTAGATATCCTGAAATTCTATTGAACTATGCAGAAGCTGTTGTTGAAAGTAATTATTCACTAGATGACGCTAAGACAAAGGCTAAAAATGCCATGAATGCTATTCGCAAAAGAGCTGGACATACCGTTGATATTAATTTGGATTTAACCAATGTTTTGAGGGAAAGAAGAGTGGAATTGGCTTTTGAGAATCTCCGTTACTGGGATTTAATCCGTAGAAGAGATTTCCATGAAAAATTCAATAATTCTATACGGAAGTCCCTTGTACCTATTTTGGATTTAAGGGTTAGTCCAGCAAAATATATTTTTGTTCGCAAAAACCTTTCTAGGGAGCATCCATTGACATTCCCAACCAATTTTTATTATTGCCACATTCCTGGCATTGGGTCTAATGGTTTAGTTCAGAATCCTCAATATTAACCTAACGATCATGAGAAAATCAAATCTAATACTTTTAACACTTGGTCTAGCATTCTTATTTAACGCTTGTAAGCTAGACAACTATGACGCACCGAATGGACAACTAGTAGGTCAAATTATTGATATTGAAACCAATGAGTTGATTCAACAAGATATTATACGTGGTACGACGATTAAACTCATTGAACACGGTTATGATCCTGTAACCCCACAATACCTGCGCGTTAAAACTGATGGCACCTATGCAAATACCTTGTTGTTCGCAAACACCTATACGGTACAACCTGATCAGCGGAATTTTGTACAGATTGATGAACAAGAAGTGGTCATCTCCGCCAATAGTAAATTGGATTTTAAAGTACAGCCTTACATTCGGGTGAAGGATGCAACAATCGTAAAAAATGGGGATAAGGTTACCGCAACATTCCATATCGATCAAACGGTAAGCGAAAATGTTCGGAAAATCGGATTGTATGCGCATACAGAGCCAATTGTAGGCGAGCCTATCCGCTTATTTGCCTCAGAATTGAATCTGAATAGAGCGGTGGATGAAAGCGAAGTGATGACCTTAGAAATTAACGTAAAAGAGAATTCTTCCGTATTCAAATCTGGACAGCAGTATTTTTTTAAAATTGGTGCTGTAATCAATATTCCTGAAGCCAAATTTAATTATGCTCCTGCTGTACGTTTGGCTGTAGATTAAAGTTTAGACAATGAAAGTAGTTAATAATTTCATTTTTATATGGGTTGTTTCCATGCTGATTAATTATCAGCATGGATTCGCTCAATCTAAAAATCCCATTGGGATTTTTGATTTAGGGTATACCCTAGAACCTGATTTCAACGATAAAGAGAAAGCCAAAACGGCATGGGATCATACCCATTTTATTGCTTCCCTTCAAGGGGTCGTGAATAAAAAGGAACCCAATCTTTACATTCACCTCATAAAAACGGGCGAGGTAGATATAGATCGCTATTGGTGGTCAAAATATCGGAAAAAGAATAATTGGCTAGCCAATAGAGATACTATCGAATTTAACAACTTAGAATCCTTAGTTCACTTTTATAAAAATCATATAAAAGGAGCAGTCGTTTATGATCCATTGGTAGCCTCCACGAGTAATGTGGCCTCTGCAGTAGCGGGTTCAGACAATTTGGTGGCTATTCGTTTCGATCTTGACCCAAATAGTGTTTATTCCAAATTGGTTAAGTCTGGGCCTAAAATACCGGTAAAAGTTTGGTTAGTTGAGCCCAATGGCAAGTCTATTTTTAAAGGGAAAGGCATCATCCCTAAAACGAAACGTATGTCTACAGGTTCTGCAAAAAATGATGCATACATCTGGTATATTGAAAATTACTTCAAAAAAGGAAAAACAAATGCAGAATTTGGAGCCTATTACATTGATCAAATTTGGTTAAACAAGCCAACTGCTGTTGGGAAGAACCATCATACATTATCCAACCACGACTATTTTATTAGTAAAGGTGCTTTCTTCTTTGATTTAAGTCCATGGCAAGATGAGTCAGCGACAGATGATTTGACGCAACCACTAGGTACGGACTTAAATACTTTAAAAGAATTTTTGTTATTGGCCTATAAACAAAATGAAAATGGCAAAAAATTCACGCATATTGGAGGGTTCCCACCATGGGCTTATAAATACACCAAGCATGCGGGTGGAAAACATGAAGATGTTCCTACAGAGTGGGAATATTCTCGAATTATAAGTGCCTATAATGCTTTTAAAGATGCGGATGCCATTGGCTTTGGCGCCTTAGCAAATGCTTCCTTCTGGCAACATTATCCGCTTAAAAAGGAATATCCCCAAAAATGGGTTACTGATGAGGAATTAAAATCGAAAGGTTACCTAGATGAACAAGGGAAATTAGTCGATAACGGAAAAGATTATTACCTTTTTTATGTAGGAGATTATGATGCTTCATCCTGGCTTTCCCAAACAACAGCTTGGATCTGGGACGACCCTAACCGTGGGAAAGTACCACTGATGTGGTCCATTAGTCCTATTTTGGCTCGTAGAGTTCCCATGGCTATGGAGTATCGCTGGGAATCGGCCACAGCTAATGATTATTTTGCTGCTGCAGATAACGGCGCGGGATACTTAATGCCGGGAATGCTTCAAATTCCTAGACCTATATCCAATCTTCCAGATGCTACCGACCAATGGGCCGAACACAATATCCCATTTTATAAACAGTGGGGAATGAGTATCACCGGATTTATTATTGATGGAGAGGCTCCTGGCCTCAATAAAGCGGGCATGGATGCCTATGCCAAATTCAGTCCTAATGGCATTGTACCGCAAAAAGTTCCGCTTAGTCTTTTATATGAGGAAATGCCTGTTTTGAAATCTGATGAGGATGTCAATCAAGAAAATCCCAAAGATGCTGCTACTGTTATTGTCAACAGAATCGCCAATAGACCCATCAAATTCCATTGGTTTAGAAATATATTGAAAACTCCGACTTGGTATGTTCAAGTGGTGGATGAAGTAAAAGCGAAGAATCCAAATGCAATACTATTGGATGCCCCTACATTTTTTGCACTTTATAAAAAATATTTATTAGAAAACCCTACTGCTGCTCGTAGCGATTGGTTTTCAAAATAACAAAAAACAAACATCAGCACTTATGAGATTGAACGTTTTATTAATAACCCTTTCCCTATTTGCCATACAACTATACAGTTCCATAGTTAAAGCGCAAACAACCTTTAATGCCGTTGACTATGTCAATCCACTTATGGGTACCGATTCAAAATTTGAATTGTCTAATGGGAACCAATACCCCGTAATCGCTTTGCCATGGGGAATGAATTTTTGGTCAGCGCAAACAGGAAAAATGGGAAATGGATGGTTGTATCAGTATTCGGCGGATAAAATTAGAGGCATTAAGCAAACCCATCAAGCGAGTGTTTGGATCGGTGATTATGGCCAGTTTTCTTTATTGCCTACGACTGGAGAAATCAAAGTGGATGAAGATGAACGAGCGAGTTGGTTTTCACATAAATCGGAAATTGCCAAACCACATTATTACAGTGTATATCTAGCAGATTATAACACAACAGCCGAAGTAACTCCAACAGAAAGAGCTGCAAAATTTCGGTTTACATTTCCAAAATCAAAGCAATCGCATGTAATTATTGACGCTTTTGATGACGGATCTTATATCAAGATCTTGCCTGAAGAGCGAAAAATAATTGGCTACTCAACCAAAAATAGTGGTGGGGTTCCAACAAATTTTAAAAATTATTTTGTAATCATTTTTGATAAAGATTTCTCCACATCTTCTTTATACGAACACAAGGAAAAACAGCAAGGATTAGAATTTAAAGGTAAACATGCCATTGCATCAATCACTTTTGACACGAAAGAATCAGAGAAAGTACATGCACGGGTAGCTTCATCGTTTATTAGCCACGAGCAAGCGGAAATCAACCTGAAAGAATTAGGGAATGATACGTTTGAAACGATTAAAAAGAAGGGAGAACAATCTTGGAATAAAGAGCTCAGTAAAGTGAAAGTAGAGGGTGGAACAGACGAACAAATTAGCACATTTTATTCCTGCTTATATCGCTTGTTATTGTATCCTCGCAAATTTTATGAATTCAATAAGGAAGGTCAAATGGTTCACTATAGTCCTTATAATGGACAGGTTGTTCCTGGCTATATGTTTACTGATAATGGATTTTGGGATACATTCCGAGCAGTATTTCCATTTTTCAATTTGATTTATCCACAGATGACCAAAGAAATCATGGAAGGCTTAGCAAACACGTATAAAGAAAGTGGTTGGCTACCTGAATGGGCTAGTCCTGGTCATCGTGAAAGTATGATAGGGTCAAATTCAGCTTCTTTGATTGCTGAAGCTTACTTAAAAGGAGACAAAAAATTTGATATTCAAACCTTGTATGAAGCACTTCTTAAAAATTCGGAAAATGAGGGGCCTTTAAGTAGCGTGGGACGTAAAGGTGTAAAATACTATAACGAACTGGGTTATGTGCCATATGATGTTGGCATTAATGAGAATGCGGCTAGGTCATTAGAATACGCTTACAATGATTTCTCGATCTATAAACTTGCCAAAGCTCTTAACCGACCAAAAGAAGAGATTGACAGGTTCAAATTGAGGTCTCAGAATTATAAATTGTTGTTTGACCCATCCACGGGATTAATGCGTGGAAAAAATAAAAATGGCGAGTTTCAATCTCCATTCAATCCTTTTAAGTGGGGAGATGCATTTACCGAAGGTAATAGCTGGCACTATACCTGGTCTGTTTTCCACGATATCCAAGGACTGTCCGATATGATGGGGGGAAAGGAAGCTTTTGCCAACAAATTGGACTCCATCTTCATTATGCCGCCTATTTACGATGAAAGTTATTATGGCATAGTCATTCATGAAATTCGCGAAATGCAAATTATGAATATGGGACAGTATGCGCATGGTAATCAGCCCATTCAACATATGACGTATTTATATAACTATGCTGGTCAACCATGGAAATCGCAATATTGGGTTCGCGAAGTAATGGATAAACTCTATCATTCCGGTCCAGACGGATACTGTGGGGATGAAGATAATGGGCAAACTTCTGCCTGGTATGTTTTTTCTGCAATGGGCTTTTATCCCGTTTGTCCAACGATGGATGAATATGTAATAGGCTCGCCTTTATTTAATAAAGTGACTCTGACCTTGGAAAATGGAAAAACATCAGTAATCCAGGCTTCACAAAATAAAAAAGCGAACAGATACATTCAATCCGCAACCTTAAATGGAAAAAACTTGTCTAGAAATTGGATAAAACATAGTGAACTGTTGCAAGGTGTTCAGTTGAACTTTGTGATGTCTGAAAAAGAAAATAAAAAACGAGGTATTAATCAACAAGATTTCCCCTACTCACTGAGTAACGAAAAATAACTAAGAAAACATGAATTTGACGAAAAGATTAAGTTTAGCATTCTGTGGTCTTGCGATAATCCTATCCTGCAACGAGAAATCAAAAGCCGATCAACCTATTCCAACCATCGTACAGGATTGGAAAATTGAAAATGGCAAACTGTATAAAAATGGTAAATGGGTGTTTCAAAAAATAGGTAAGCCATTGCGCAATTTTGCTGATGCAAAAGCTGTTGAAGGGTTAATCAAAGACTTACCTATACTCAAGCAAAAAGGATTCACAACCATAGAACTGAATTGTTATTGGCATCATTTTGACATTAATGGGGATGGTCAAATTGACTTTTCATTAAATCCTTTAAAAAGACTAATCGACAGCATCTACCATTTGGATATGATCCCTTGCTTATCTGTGGAAACTTATGCGGTCGGAGGTGGTCAACTTCCAGAGGGATTTTGGACTAGGTATCCTGATTCGGATGCAATAAATGCCCTTGGAAAACCAGTAAATGATACGGAATATGGTTTTGGTTCTCGAGTGGTATCCATTTTTCATGATGGTTATCGGAAGACGGCAAGAGAATTTATAAAAAATTTAACTAAAGGAATTGACCATAAAAAAGTGCTGTTTTTTGAAACTACGGTTGAACCGCAGTATATGGGAACCATCGATTTATGCTACAGCACACATGCTCGAAAAGCCTATGCGGAATGGATCAGCAAAAATCAAATTCAGAATGCCAAAGCTATGCCTGAAACATTTCCTATTCCTAAATCATTTATCGAAGATCCTATCTGGAATAAGTTCCGTGCACAATTCTTAGCCAAATGGATTAATGAAGATGCCCAAGCATTTCGAGAAGTTGCTGGAAAAGATGCCTATATCGCTGTAGATTATTTAGATGCTGATGAGGAATCCATGATTAAAAGAAATGGGAATCCGGAAGAGTTTCTTGCAAATATTAATGCGGCAAACATCATTCAAATCAACTGGACTTGGTATTTCCCGGAAGATAAACCAAATCAAAAAGCTTATGATCGGGTTCATTACGCCAATAAGAAATACAACAAGAATTGGTCAATAGCTGAACATATGACTTTTAATGGAAGTGATTTTAATCATTTTTCTACAGAAAGATTGAATGAAATCTTATTGAATACATTAAATCAAGGAAATAAATTTGGTTGGGAATTCGTGTCTATTGAAAACAATACGAAAGGAAGTTTTAGTATGTATAACGACGATTGGAGTCCTAAAAAGCCGATGGCCGCAGTTGATGATCATTGGAATACCTGGTTGGAAAAAATCTATACCACATACAAGTAATAGCTCAGAGGAAATTTAGGCCATATTAACAAAACTATTAAGCGAACTATCATTAAGGTTATACGCATGAAAAGAAGAGATTTTTTGAAATCAGGTGCATTGATATCGTTATCACAACCAATAGATCACGTTGTCACCAAAATAAATCCGGCTCATCAAATTCGAGTAAATTCGCTTAATTCAAGCGATACGACAACTCAATTGTATTTGAGCAATTTTAAGGAAAAACTTAAGTTCATGCAGATAACTGATCTGCATTTTAGCGATTCTAATTTAGATGATCCGGGTTTTAGTGATTATAGCGATAGAATGAACAATGCGTATAAAAGCGTAAGACATTATAAGAACAATCAAGAAACCAATACGCTAGATCTCTTCAAAGGAATATTAAATCATGCGGTAAAAAATGAGGTAGAGTTACTCATGCTTACAGGTGACATTTTTAATTATCCATCAAAGCCAGCAGTAGCTAAACTTATAGAGGTTTTAAAAGAAACGAATATTCCATTTTACTATACCTCTGGAAATCATGATTGGCATTATGAAGGGATGTTAGGGCCTATGGAAAAACTGCGAAAAGATTGGATTAATCAAGCTTTAAGTCCAATGTATGGCTCCTTAAATCCTTACTACTACAGTGTAGAGAAAAAAGGAATTAATATGATCGTGATAGATAATTCCACTTACCAAATTTCAGAAGAACAATATAATTTCTTTCGTCAGCAGCGCTTAACAGGCAAACCAATGATTCTTTTTGTCCATATCCCAATTTATATGCCTGGACTTCCAGTGAGCACCTGTGGACATCCCAACTGGGGAGAAAGCGCCGATGGGGGGCATGAAATTGAGCGCAGGGAAAGATGGAGTGCTACGGGAAATTCTACCTGGACAAAGCGATTTGTTGAAGAATTACAGCATGCAGAAAATCTTTTATGTGTTTTTACAGGACATCATCATGAGAATAGAGTTACCAAGCATCAGGATGTATACCAAATTATTTCATTACCGGCTTTTCGCGGATATTACAGAATGATAGAGCTATCCAGTTAATTGAGTAATTATTTTATCCAAATGATTTTTAAACAAATGATATAAACCTTTTTATACAAATTTCAAAGTAGGATATTTCTAGTTTATAAATCAAAGCAATCATACTTGTATATACAAGTATATAATAATTTATTATATTTGCATCGTTGCAAAAAGTAAAAGAAAAAAACCAAACAACAAAAATTATAGAAATGAAAACATACCGATTAAATAGACTATTTAATAGTGCATCTGGCAATTGTTTTGATGTAGCAATTGACCATGGATTTTTTAATGAATATTCCTTTTTAAATGGAATTGAAAATGTTGGACAAGCTGTTCAAGTATTAATTGACGCTGCTCCTGATGCTATACAATTGACCATTGGTCAAGCGCAATATCTTCAATCCGTCGTTGGAAGAGCAAAGCCATCGTTGGTTTTAAGAACTGATGTAGCGAATGTATACGGAAAAGAACTACCAAGAACCTTATTTAGTCGCATGATCGAAAATCCAGTAGAGCAAGCACTAAGATTAGACGCCACATGTGTCGTTGTGAACTTGTTTAGTATCCCTGATCAACCGGAAGTGATGGATCAGTGTATACAGAATATTTTAAAAATTAAACCCGAAACTGAGCGCTATGGAATGCCTCTAATGGTAGAACCATTAGTGTTCAGACCAAACAGTGAAGCGGGTGGATACATGGTAAACGGAGATCCTTCTAAAATTATTCCTTTAGTACGCCAAGGTGTAGAACTTGGAGCAGATATTATCAAAGCTGATCCTACAGACGATGTTAATGATTACCATAAAGTGGTTGAGGTTGCTGGCAATATTCCAGTACTAGTACGAGGTGGAGGAAAAGCCAGTGATGAAGAAATTCTGCAACGTACCTATGGCTTAATGCAACAAGGAGTAAGAGGTATAGTTTACGGAAGAAATGTTGTGCAACATGCAAATCCAGCAGCAATGACTAAAGCTTTGATGGCCATCGTTCACGAAGGAGCAAAGCCAGAAGAAGTAATAGGTCTTTTAAAATAAAAAGTAAATGAAAACAGTAAAAATAGGTATTATAGGTGGTGGATTGATGGGTAGAGAAGCGGCTAGTGCATTTGGTCGATGGTTTGCTCTTAAAGATTTTCCAGTTAAAGTTAAGCTAACGGCAGTTTGTGATCTAAATAAGGATATTTTATCTTGGTATGAGCAAATCGATTCGGTAAAGCTTTTAACTACTGATTATCAACAATTAATTCACAGTGAGGATGTTGACATAGTCTATATTGCTGTCCCTCACAATTTACACAAAAACTTGTATCTTGATATTTTAAGGGCAGGCAAAGACTTGCTTGGTGAGAAACCTTTTGGTATAGACCTTGAAGCAGCTCAAGAAATAAGTGAAGAAGCAAAACGCTTGAATAGATTCGTAAGATGTAGTTCTGAAATGCCATTTCTACCGGGACCGCAACGTGTAATCAAAGAAATTCTATCCGGCAGTTTAGGAAAGATATTTGAAATTAAGTCGGGCTTTCTTCATGCCAGCGATATGAATGTCAACAAGCCTATTAACTGGAAAAGACAATCTGAATTCTGTGGTGAAATTGGCGTAATGGGAGATTTAGGAATGCATGCGCTACATGTTCCCTTAAGACTGGGTTGGATTCCTACACGTGTATTTGCCCAGCTTCAGAAAATTATTACGGAGCGTCCAGATGGTAAAGGGGGGATGGCCGTATGCGATACTTGGAACAATGCAACTTTGAGTACGGAGCTTAACATCGATGGAGAAATCGTACCAATGACCTTAGAAATGAAAAGACTAGCTCCTGGAGAAACAAACACTTGGTATATCGAGGTATTTGGAACTGAAGGAGGGGTACGTTACAGCACAAAAGATACTAAAGCATTCTGGCAATTCACAAATGATGCTGAACAATGGTGGAAACGAACTGATTTAGGCTTTCAAATGCCATTTGAAACAATCACTGGTGGTATATTTGAAGCTGGTTTCCCCGATTGCTTTATGCAAATGTTTGCCGCCTATGTTTTGGAAAGAGAGGGCTTGCTTGAAAATAAATTTGGATGTGCTACACCAAAAGAGGCGGTATTGTCTCATCAAATTTTCGCTGCAGCATTAAAATCTCAGCAATCAGGAAAATTTGAAACTGTATAGCACCAACAATAACCAATAAACCATTATGAAAAGATCACAAATAAACAAAGCCATCGTAGATGCTAGCAATTATTTTGCTTCAAATTGTTGGTCTTTGCCGCCTCAGCCTAGTTGGGATGTTACAGACTTTGGCCTTGCATCATTTGATTCTAAAGGCCTAGTGCTTATCAACTTGGCTAATGAGCCTGAATACTGCGAAAAATTAATGTATGCAAAAAGAAATCAGGTGACACCTGAACATTATCATAAGCAGAAAAAAGAAGATATTATCTGTCGAGTGGGCGAATTAGCCGTTGTACTTTGGACAGATATTAAGGATACACAAACCAATAAAATTACCGTTCAAATTAATGCAGAAAAACGTGAAGTTGAAGCAGGTACAGAAATAATTCTTAAAGCGGGAGAACGAATTACGATTTACCCCTATCAGTGGCATAAATTTTATCCAATATCAGAGGAGTGTATTATTGGCGAAGTATCTACCGCAAATGATGATGTCAATGACAATTTCTTTTTGGATGAACACATTGGTCGGTATCCTGAAATCCTAGAAGATGAGCCTGCATTATTAAAATTGTTGAGTGAATAGTGAGCCTGTAACCTATCATACCTAAATGAAAAATCAAAAGAAAAGAACTGGGATAATTGCTGCAGGCAATTGGATTGTCGACGATGTAAAACTTATTGATAAATTTCCTGAAGAACAATCTTTATCCAATATAATATCTGAATTCTCCAGTAATGGTGGTTCTGCATATAACATCTTGGTGGGTTTATTTAAATTAAATGCCCCGTTCCAGTTGGAAGCTATAGGCTTAGTGGGAAATGACCTCAACGGAAACATTATTCTTGATCAATGCAAAACGTTAAACATCAATATTGATCAATTGCATGTCACTAGTGAAGCGCCAACGTCCTATACCATCGTCACCTCTGCAAAAAGCACCGGCAAAAGAACCTTCTTTCATCATCGAGGAGCTAATTCCTGTTTGGGTCCAGAACATTTCGACTTAAAACTTTCAAATGCCAAAATTCTTCACTTAGGTTATTTGCTGTTACTTGATAAACTAGATGAAAAAACAAATGATGGAGAAACAAATGCAGCCAAAGTCTTAAAAGAAGCAAATGAACTCGGTTTTATTACGACTGTGGATTTAGTGAGTGAGGATTCCGAGCGATTTACGGAAATTATCCCTTCTTCCCTACCATTTGTAGATATTCTATTTCTAAATGAATTAGAAGCTTCAAAATTATCCGGAATAGATATACGAGATGATGCAAGCATCCAGCAAATGGATACCTTAGGAGAAGATGTATTTCAACAAATTTTTAAGATGGGCGTACGTCAGTGGATCATCTTACATCGACCCGAAGGAGTTTGGGCAGCTCATCGTTCAGGGGAACGCATATTCCAAGCAAGTTTATGTCTAGCGCAAGATCAGATAGTTGGTGCTAATGGAGCTGGAGATGCCTTAGCCGCTGGAATTCTGTATGGTATACATGAAAATTGGGAAATGGAAAAAAGCTTGCTATTAGGTGTCAGTGCAGCGGCAACTAGCCTTTCAAGTGTCACCTGTTCTGATGGTATTCGTCAGGCTATGGACTGTTTGGAAATGGCGAAAATAGCAGAGTTTAAGTCGTAAATTACAATAAACGGATTGCAAAATCAATCTTTCGAACAAATAGAATTCCGATTGTATATACAAGTTTGAAAAATCTTTCTATTTTTGTTTAAACCTGAATATCTGACCTTTAACAATTATAAACTATGTTAACTTTAAGAAGTCAATTTCCTATAATCAAAAGGCTAACGACCTTACTTCCATTATTAATTGCTGTGCTTACAGCAACTGGCCAACCCAAAGAATCGGAAGATGGTTGGATTTCACTTTTTGATGGAAAAACACTTAATGGTTGGAAAGCCAATGAAAATCCCGAAACATTCAGCGTAAAAGATGGAGCTATACAAGTAAATGGCGATCGCTCCCACTTATTTTACACAGGAATGGTAGGAAACCATGATTTCAAAAACTTCGAATTAAAAGTCGACGTGATGACTTTCCCAAATTCCAATTCAGGCATCTATTTTCATACCGAGTACCAAGATCAAGGATTTCCGTCCATTGGCCATGAGGTTCAGGTCAATATTTCGCATACCGATTGGAAAAAGTCTGGAAGTTTATACGACGTTATTAATGTCGACAAGGTTCCTGCTGTGGATAAAGAATGGTATACCCAACATATCATAGTAAAAGGAAAGAATGTGAGAATTTTAATCAATGGAAAATTATTATATGAATATAATGAACCTGAATTAAAAGCAGCCCCAAAATCAGGAAGATCCATCTCAAGCGGAACATTTGCTTTACAAGGACATGATCCAGGCAGCAAGGTATTATTCAAAAACATACGCGTAAAACTACTTCCCAATTAATATTTGAACCCTAAATCTATCTGAATGATGAATGAAAAAAATCTAACCAGCAGAAGAAACTTTATTCGCACGGTCACAGGTGTTGCGGTCGGTGCGCCCCTACTATTAGACGCTGTATTTGCCGCAGTTCCGGCAAAAAAACTGCGCCATGCTTGTATAGGCGTTGGTGGTATGGGAGGACATGACTTGCAAAATTTCATATCTCATCCGAATGTGGAAATCGTTGCCTTATGTGATGTCGATGAGAATCATTTAAAAAAGGCAGCAGAATTACTTCCAAATGCGAGGATCTATCGTGATTGGCGTGATTTGCTAAAAAAGGAAAAAAACAATATTGATTCGGTGAATGTAACAGTTCCAGATCATAATCATTTTATCATTGCCATGGCGGCTATTGAAATGGGCAAGCATGTCTATTGCCAAAAACCAATGTGCCATGATGTAGCTGAAGTCCGTGTACTTACGGAGGCCGCTATTAAAAAAGGAGTTGTCACTCAACTGGGAACACAGATAGCTTCTTCTATTGGCGATCGAACAGCCGTTCAATGGATTAAAGAAGGAATTATTGGGAAAGTAAAACATGCTTACCTCTGCTCCAACAGATCTGGAATTGCAGGTTACCGACTAGAGGGTCCTCGACCTACTAATAAACAAGAGATACCAGCTTCTTTAGATTGGGAAAAGTGGTTAGGAACCGCTCCTGAAAGACCTTACGCTACGCATGTCTATCATCCAGGTATTTGGCGTACTTGGCAAGATTTCGGAACAGGTTGGTCAGGGGATATCGGATGTCATATCTTTGATGCGGTATGGAAAGGTTTGGGATTAAAAGCACCACTGAATGTCAAAGCGAAGGTTCAACAATCCTGGAAAGATTCAGCAGCTCGTCAAGGAGATACTTGGCCACAGAGTAACCATATTACTTGGACTTTTCCTGGCAACGCCAAAATAGCAGGTTCCGTGTTACCTCTAGAATGGTTTGATGGTGAATTTTATCCACCTGAAGAAGTACGAGCACTTTTTAACAATGGTGAAAAATATCCTGAAGAAGCTGCCATGTTAATCGGAACAGAAGGTGCATTATTGATTCCACATGGGGGAACTCCAGTTCTTCTACCTGAAAGTAAATTTTCAACATATAATCATCCAAAGCTAGAGGAAAGAAACCATTATCATCATTACGTAGATGGTTGTTTAGGAAAAGCCAAACCAGAATCTCACTTTGCTCAATCCGGACCTATGACAGAAGCTATTTTATTAGGCACTGTTGCACTTCGTGTTCCGGACACCTTGTTGGAATGGGATGCGGTAAACATGAAAATTCCTAATAATCCTGCTGCTGAAAAATATTTAAAAAGAAAATATAGAAAAGGCTGGGAAGTAAAGGGCTTTAGTTAATCTATCCTAGATAAAGGTCGTTATTAGCTGATGATTTGAAATCAATCGGAGAAGCTGAATACACTTAAAATGAAAATCATTGACTGATTAAGCCATCAAAATTGCTTCAACATTGTTATATCTATTTATGGATAACAATTTAAACAATAAAATCATGAACAGATTCAACGTTGAAGACGGTACTGAAATTTATTTCAAGGATTTAGGAAAGGGACCAACGATCGTTTTACACCATGGCTGGCCCCTTTCATCTGACGATTGGGATGCACAAATTATGTTTTTTCTAAGCCATGGCTACCGCGTCGTAGCGCCTGACCGTAGGGGGCATGGTCGATCCATGCAAACCTCAGAAGGAAATGACATGGACACTTACGCATCAGACATTGCACAATTAGTGGATTACCTAAACTTAAAAGATGTCATTCATATTGGGCATTCTACAGGAGGTGGAGAAGTCATCCGGTATGCGGCCAAGTATGGAAAAGATCATGTAAAAAGCATTGTTTTAATTGCTGCAGTAACGCCATATATGATTGCTGACGAAAATAATCCAGACGGAGTCCCTAAAGAAGTGTTTGATGACATCCGCCATAATACGTTAACCAATAGGCAACAGTTTTATCAAGATATGCCGATCTCCTTTTACGGATATAATAGACCAGGTGCAGTAATCAAAAAAGGAATTCAAGATAATTGGTGGAGGCAAGGAATGATGGGGGGTATAAAAGCTCAATATGATTGCATTCAAGCTTTCTCTGAGACAAATTTTACGGAAGATCTTAAAAAAATTGCAGTCCCAGTCTTAATTCTTCATGGAGATGATGACCAAATTGTTCCTTATCAAACAACAGCATTAAAGGCTGAAAAAATCGTGAAAAAGGCTAAGCTGATCCTGTATCCCGGCTTTTCACATGGGATGCCTACGATTAATGCGGATGTGATCAATAAGGACATTTTAGCTTTTATTAGCTAATTAATTATCAATGAGTTTATCCTACCTATAATAGAACTAGAGGCATCCTAAATTTTGGATCCTCTAGTTTTTTTCCGTTTAATGTATTGATTTGCAGAATCTGACGCAATCACTAATCCCCCTGCCATCATTATAACATCCTTTATCACTAGTCGACCAGCTCCAGAAAGATATGGAAACCCATAGTGGGCAGTGGGAAAATCTCCGCCTAGATTTGGAACAAATGTTTCCGGAGTAGTTATCAAAAAAGATAAGGTGACTATAGCCATTCCGAAAGTCAATATCCCTCCCCATAATCCCAATTGCGGATACCAGATTCCCAGCATTACCAAAAGCCCAATGACTACAATTACCAACCCTAGTCCAAATGAAAATACATAAGTTCCATTATCCTTGTGCCATTCTATATTTTTTTGAACGACTTTTCCTTCAGGATTTTTATACAATTGATATTCTGAAACCAACTGCCCTTGATCATTAAACTTATGTTGGCTTGCGTTGCTGTAAAAGAAGCTCATGACAGGACTATTTGCAACAAACGGCACTATACCATCGGCTTCATACGGAAAGGCTTTAAGCCCTCCTATCCAAGCCATAACTAAAAAAATTGAAATTCTTAAAAAATGAATAAATGTTGATTGTCGTGTTGCCAGTTGAAATAGTATATTCTTCATCTCTGCTAATTTCCTTCAAAGATCAGCTAAACCGGGATGGTATCACATGGACATTCTTTGCAATTGCATGTACTATTTTGCAATTTTTGCTATACCAACCTTTTCTCTAAATGTTTTGGGGGATACACCAACTTCATTTTTAAAATATCGACTAAAATAAAATTCATCACTAAATCCTAATTCGAATGCAATTTCATTGACATTTTTATGGGTCAAATGCAACCGCTTTTTAGCTTCTAATACTACCCGCTCTTTAATTAGTTTCGATGCAGGCTTTCCGTATATCCCCTTAATTTTCTTGCTAAATACCGTCGCTGTTGTATGATAATAATCTGCATAAAACTGAATGGATTTTTCCTTTATAAAATTGCTTTCTAGTAATTCACGAAAAGTAGAAAATGCACTTTTCTGCTGTATATCCTCCTTCGCTGTAATTACTAGTTGTTTCTCCTTACTATTGATCGCTAATATCAGTTGCAGGGAAGCTTTCATAATAGACAACTCGTACGATTCATTACGCTGTTGAATTTTATGGATTCTAGTGAACAATGATTTTATTTCGACAAACTGTTCTTGTTCTAACAAGACGTAAGGAGTCGCGTATATATTATTAAATAAAATGCCATTACAAGCTACATCCTCTTTATGGTATTCAATACAGTAAAAATCTCCGTGAAATCCCAATTCACTTATTCTTAAATCGTCCGCATTATTCAATTTAAAATGTTGGTATGGACTAAGAAAAATACAGGAGGGTCCTAAAATTTGATAATCTTGCAAATCAATTGAAAAATTGATAGCATCTTCTAGCAGTAAAATGATATAATAGGGTTCACTAAATGATAAATCAGTTTGGTATACTTTTTCATTTATGACCCGAATGGTATTCATGCGTTAATCTCTTGAGGAATTATTAGTGATCTTTGGATATTGTTTACAAAGGTAGATAAATACCTCGGAACTATAATTCATCACATAGATTGCAAATCATTTAAATCTAAAGGGAAGTGCAGCCATTCAACAGGGTATATTCCCTCCTATTTACATTTTACTAGTCCATAAAAATCATCTTAATCTACGAAGGTTCGTTTTTTGTATAGTTTATGCTATTTCATAATAGTTGACTATTAACAATTACGCCATATTAACTAAGGTTCCAACTATCTAATAAATAGCGATAAATTATTCCTAACACCTCCCTAGCTTCAATAGCTTGATTGAATTAATCAAGCTATTTGTTTTTGGAATTAATAAAGAAGAAGAATGGCATTTTGGGTATTTATCAAACTCTATTGCCTTTTTAAATTCATATTCAAGTAATACTAAAATTTCAACTCTTTACTTTAGGCTTTGACTTGAATTCGGACGTATGTCTCATCCTGATTTCTGCCCTGAGTATACCCTAATTTTTCTCTCACTGATCCTAATATAGATGTATGAGCTTTAAGATAAACATGGTGTTTTGTTTGTAGTGTTTTGTACTTTTTGCCTTTATCTGTTCTCGCAATTATTAAAATCTATTTTAGTTATAAAATAGATTAAATACCTTAAAAACGTAAAATATGCATTTTATCTATATAGCGATAGACATAAGAAACTTCCCGTTTGAATTTACATGAATGTATTGTATCTTTAGTTAATGCAAGACTTCGTAGCTCAGTTGGTAGAGCAACAGACTCTTAATCTGTGGGTCCTGAGTTCGAGCCTCAGCGGGGTCACCTTAGAAAAAAGCCGTTATTACTTGCGTAAAACGGCTTTTCTGCTTTCCTTAAGGAGTTTTGGAACTTCCTCCCTATCCGTTTTGAAAACCCTCAAAGCGCTGTGTTTTGCATAATTTTTTGTTGAACTTCACGTAAAACCGTCACAAATATGGCGCAAAGGTTTATGAACAGCACAGAAAAGCAGATGGAACTTACAATGTAAAAATTAGAGTCTATCACAAAGAGGAGAAAAAATTTATTGATACACCTCATTTCCTATCCCTAAAATAACTCACCAAAGTTAAATGGGAAAAAAAATTTAATATTAAAGATCCTTTTGTCCTTGAAATAGTTGGCCCTAAAGGCGGAATAGATATTAAAAAATAACAACAGCCAAGATCTTCCAAAAAACATGTAAGTTGTTAAAATTGAAAAAATAACACAATATGTTTTTGATAATGTGCCATCAGCAGCAAATAGCCACGGTGGTTTTTTTTCTTCAATTTTTTAAAGAAACTTATATTAACCTTTTAAATTAATTTGTTGAAATCCAATAATCTATAAAAAATCGCCTAAACTACGTCGAGGAAACGTCCACTTTTCTATAGGTCGAAATCTCGTTCGTCGAGATTATTTATTTGATGATGGAAATTTTTCTAGATTTCTATCCGTTTAGCCTAAATATGAAATTATTATGAAAGGATTCCAAATTAAGATCTTTGCCTTTCTTCTTACACTGATTGTGCCTGTCAATTTGCTTTTTGCTCAAGGAGTAGAAGAAAATGCAGCGGTAAGGAATTATCTGAATAATATGTTCTCAACTTTAGACAAAACTAAATTTCAAATTAGTCTCCAGTTACTTACAACAGCATACTTTTTTAAAATCAAATTTTCAACAGAATCTTTTTTATGAAATTAACTAACCACAAACCGTTATCATTTTTGGGCATAATTGGCTTAACTCTATTTGCTTCATGCCAAAAGGAAAATGTAAGTATAATCACAAACCAAACTGATAGGCCTGCTATCAGATCAGTCACTGATGCAAAAAACATAGCGCTCCAGTATTATAAAAGTAGCATAAATTCTAAGGCAAGGACAAAGGCTTCTACTGAAGTAGTACCAACTATAGATGATGTCCAAGTTTTAACATCAGATATGTTAAGCTCAAATGGTTTAACCTATGCTAGAACAAAGAATAGCTCTACTGGTGATACATTACTTTATTATGTGAACTTTTCCGATGCAAAGGGAGGAATGATCCTTTCTAGAAATACGGAATGTCAACCGGTACTAGCCATTTTTGACGAAGGTAATTTTTCTTTTCAAAATGTTCTGCAAAATACGGATATGAATCTTGGAGCACTTTCGTTTATACTATCAGCCGTTGACTACAACATTTCTCCTGAATCTTTTAGTATCGAGCAGACAGAAATGCCGATAGATGATGGTGGCGGAGGAGGTGGATATGTTCCGGTTACTTTAGTTGATGAGGTTCTTCCGAAGGTTCGTGTCGAATGGAGTCAGTCACAAGATCCGTTTAATAGATATACACCAAACAATTATCCTGCGGGTTGTGTAGCAGTTGCTGTTGCACAAGCATTTACTGTGACAAGACACGTAGGAGCATTCAATGGTATATATCTTAATTATAATGATTTGATTCAATTTAGGGATTACAGCTATAAATATTTATTCCCAAATCAAGCAGATATAGCGGGCCAATTTGTAAGGCAGATAGGTGCTGCGGTAGCAATGGATTACGACGCCTCTGGAAGTGGCGCAAAAACTTCAGATGGCGTAAAGTTATTTAGTAACTTCGGCTTGATGAACGTCAATACCAACAAGGCAACCATAAGAAATACGCTAAAAAATTATTCCAATGGTATAATCATTATTAGCTCGAGAACCAAAAAGCCCTTCCTGGGAATTGCTAGAGGAGAGGGACATGCATACATCGCAGATGGTTACAAGCTATATTCTAACGGATCTGATCTTATCCATGTAAATTATGGCTGGGGACCAGGTGCCGGTAACCTGAATGGATACTATCTCACGGTTTTGTCGTCCCCACATTTTACAGCTGATGCACCTTCGACATTTCCACATGATTGGGATTTCTATTGTATTTATAAATAAAAATAAATTTAATAAAATGAAAATAACTTCAATCTTGACCAGCTTATCAATTGCATTTATTTTGATGCTTGTTATTATATCCTGTGATGACAAGGATGGATATGCTGATGCTCCAAATTTTGATTCTGGACCTTTTACAATTGATAGCAAGGGTTTGGATTCGGTATTTATTGCTAAAAATGATGTTGATTGGAAATTCTTGGATTTAACCGTTAATGGTAAGCAACTTTTATTAAGTGATAGTTCCTTAGAAACGGAACAACAAAAGACTCCTTCTGGTAACGAAATAGTTTACCTTATCAAAGGTGAATGGTTCACTCTAAAAAAATTAGACAATAAAAGAATTCAGGTTTATATTGATGAAAATAAAGATAAAGTAAGGTCTTTAGACTTCACAGTTCATAATGGAAATGGTTTTCGGAAAATATCTTTTAACCAAAAGATTTAGTAATTAAAAATAAGGATCCATTTTAAATCTTATACGGGACAAATGCAATCTGCTTCAGTCACGTTACTCAATACTTCGGAGCTCACTAAACTTTCAAGTTTGTGTGCAGATTTATATCATTACAATAAGTCTATTGGCATACCAAGTAGGAGCAATGTACAGCGATTAGATTATACCGAAGATTTTCCTGTACCATCATTTGATTTTAGGAATTATTTAGAGCTTAACTTCCCTTCATCGCAGCTAGGTCCGATCAGGAATCAATTGGTTAGGACAATAATTCATAAAAACGCTACTGATTTTTTTTGGGGTAAGCCAATTAATTATTTTTCAGGCCTAACGTGTTTCATACCTGAGCCTGATGACTTATATTTAAATTACTATAAGACTTAAAATTGGTATAAAGACAGTCGGACAGATTTGTTATTTTGAAATGTTTGGCAAATTACCCGTATTAAACCTTTGTAGTTGCCAAGGGGTACTTAGTCGGCATGGAGAATCCCACAATGTTCTCATATTCATAATTTTTTTGTAGATCACCGGATACTAAAACTACCATTGAAAGTAGATCTTCCTCCACTATCAGTTGGAACTGAAAACGCGATAGTCCCCTCTCCTTTAGTATTACTTTGTCCAGCACTTTTATCAAAATATGTAAAGTTGATATCACCCTTGCCAAAATAGTAAGTCTGTTGATTTTCGGTATATCTTATGAAAGATGTGTTCCAAAAATCGGAGAGACTCCCGCCTACTCCTTCCCTAAAGATAATTAGTGTTTTTTTGGATTAATACGGCGAGATTTATTGAATTGCTACAGTGATAATCGAACAATTCATTACGGAATCAAAAATCAATTACGCTTGATCTTTACAAAATCAGGTCATAAGCTTATATATAAATTGGACTATAACTCCACTAAAAAAGTGCTTGCTGAGGGTCATCATGCCCGAGTAGCGGCAAGCCTACCCGTCCATCAAATGCTGGTTCATAACGATGTCTACCGTCTGGCCGTGTTGGACATCCACGTAATGTGTATACGGGATAAGATTCTAACGCTAAACTTGGGATATCATAGGCAAATATAGAGGCCATATCTTCTTCATCCATGTTGGTTAGCCATTTCTTTTCTAGGGCGATTGCAAGGATAGCATGGTAACCATTCCCATAGTCCATATTAAACGAGATTGAAGGACCATAGGTCAAGTAGTATGTTGGCTTATTAATTTTTGTAATCGGTAGACCGTTTTCCGAGTGGTTATGTCCCCGCAAAGTGGAAAGAAAACAAAGATAGTAGGCTTTAAAATCCGGCAGGTAACTTTAGTTCCCTTAAAAGTATAGAATTCGAACAATTGCATATTTGCGCCCAACAGGCTCCTCGCTTGTTTAGAAATAGTAATATCGGGCAGATTAATTAGTTCCCACGATAAACTAATTACTGGAAATCTACAGTGATTAGGCTTATGTTTGACAACTAAAAATCTGGAACGTGGGAAACTAATCTGACATGTTTCATTTATAACAATCTCTTCCATGACCACTTATTTTCAAAGAGGTTTCTATCATAACTAGGTTAGCTTTTTTACTAGAAATTATATGGCAAGGGCTCCCCAAGTTAATACTTAATAATTACCAATATATAATGTTACGCTCATGAAATTTTTTCGACCAACGATGTTATTACCTATATATTCTATTAAATAGTCTCGATTTACAGTTTTTTTCTGACATATATCGATAAAATAGATCTTATAGTGGATTAATTGTTTTTTCATATTTAATGGTTTGTTATGCGAGTGTTGTAATTTTTTATTAAAGAATTTTTTGCAATACATTGATTACCTATCTATAACCAAAAGTTTCTTTGTTATATTTATTCAAACAATTATACAGCAAGTTATTTTCGATTTAATTATTTACTAAACCTTTGGTTAATGAAAAGTGAGATGCTTTGGGGTGAGTGGTATACACAAAAAGTAAGAATTTTCTCCCATTTACTATTCTGGGTTGCAGTCTCTCTATTGTATTACTTAGCATACAATAGGCTAGTTGGAGAATATTTCTGGATTTTTATGATTAAAGATCTTTTAGTCACAATTACACTATTCTATACCGCATCTTGGATATTGCCAAAGTGGATCATCAAAGGAAATATTGTTGGCCCCTTAACCTTTATATTTTTTGCTTTCATTTGGTGGGTTACTTGTGCTTATATTAATAGTTTGATTGCAGCGTCATTTATTCCATTATCCGAAAAGGATATCCATAATTACCTAGACATTTTTACCTCCGAAGGTTATTTGGGAATTTATTCCTTCAACAATCTTTCCGATCTAATACTTGATTTTTTGTTTTTAATTTCCTTACCATTAGCTCCTAAACTTACAAAAGTAATATTTCAGGGTGCAAATAAGCTTATCGTTCTAGAACGGGATAAGACTAGGTTAGAGCGTGATATTCTACAAATGGAGCTTGACATATTAAAATCTCAAATATCGCCTCATTTCGTATTTAACACATTGAATAGTATTTATGGCATGGCCTCGAAACAAGATCCCCAAACTCCAGAATCTATTTTGAATATGTCAAATCTATTGAGATATGTTTTGTATCAAACAAAAGATGACCTAATCTATATATGCCACGAAATCCAATTTATTAAAGACTATTTAAGTCTGATGAAGCTGCGGTACAAAGAAACAGTATTGATCGAAATTAGCGAAAGAAACACCCAAGAACCATATCAAATCGTACCACTTATTTTAATTCCCTTTGTCGAAAATGCTATCAAACATGGACCTGAAAGTAGCCGCAAAGAAGCATGGGTGAAAGTCGATTTGGAGATCGATGACGGGATACTAATGTTTCGTATAGCTAATAGTTTGAACCAACATGCAGAGAAGCATAAGCATGGAGGATTGGGTTTACAGAATGTAAAACGAAGATTAGAAATTTATTATCCCGAGAAACACACGTTTGATATTTCTGAAACAACAGACAGTTATACTGTATTTTTAAAATTAAACTTTAAAAGCCAATGATTAAATGTATAGTAATTGATGACGAAGAACCGGCACAGGAAATCCTAGTGGCATATTTAAAAAAAATCCCTGACGTTGAAATTTTGGGCGTTTTTGTTAATGCAGTTGAGGCAATGAAAACTTTAAACTCAAATGAAGCCAACCTTGTTTTTTGTGATATTCAATTGCCAGACATGAGTGGTATTACATTCCTAAAAAGCTTATGGAAACCACCACTATTTGTATTTGTAACAGGAGACCCTTCTTATGCAATTGAAAGCTATGAGCTAAATGTTCTGGATTATATATTGAAACCATTCGGTATTGACCGTTTGGTGAAAACTATCGAGAAAGCTCGGGCAATTATGAATATGGAGCGGAATAAAACTGCTGATCGTGATTTTTTAATTATTAAAGATAGGTCCAATATTATAATTTCTCCTTTTAACGAAGTCTATTTTATTAAGGGAGATAAAGACTATGTAATTATTGAAACTCATGATAAAAAATATAACGTGTGGAAGAAGCTTATAGATATGGAAGAGACGCTTTCTAATGCTAAACAATTTGTGCGCGTTCATAAATCTTATATCGTAAACTTGGATTTTGCGAAAAGACTGGAAGGAAATGTGATAAAGATGCGAGGGAGTTTACCTGACATTCCGATTGGCGGGCAGTATAGGGCAGAGCTTTTCAGGAAATTAGGTTTAAACGGAAATGATTAAACTTTATGCCTAGTTTTTTTGATCTCTGTTAAAAGATAGTTAGATAGGTATTGGAACATTACCATTTCCTGTTCTCGCTGTTTCTGAGGGAAAACTCTGTTTAAAAACATATGTATTAATGATGCCAGAATTTCAGTAGTTCGACCATTAAAATCACTATTGCGCTGGCATTGTAAACTGATATCTATTAACTCCACGAGATACTGCGCTAATAATGAATTTACCCTTGAATAAGTTAAATTATCCAAGAATTGTGAATAATCTTAACATTTTCGCGATAACTCATTTCCAGTGAAACCTTGAGGTTATAAAAATGGTTGAACTCGGTCATGAACTTTAACTTAATTCTTTCAGCCATTTCAAACTTGTCCTGCAAATTTAGTTGCAAGAAAATATATTTAATTACTTTTCAAATTTTTCTGAGATGGTTGGAAAGTCAACCAAAAAATCTAAAACTGCATTACTGCAACTTATTTTGACAAGTAATTACAACAAGCTTAATCTATTGATTTATAATCGATTAAGCCACAAAAGAACTCGTCTTAAAACAATAGGATAAGATGGATTACTAATTTTATTACCAAAAAAAATTAGTATGTTCGAATTTCAGATTTAACAACCTCCTAAATAAATTTTTAGAAAGACATTCAACGGAACCAATAGAAACATTAGAAATAGGTCAACAAGAAATTAGTAAAAAGAAATCACTCATACCTTCTATGAAATGGAATTTAAGGCAAATCGAACATCCCATAAAAAATCAAAATACCAATCGCAAAAGAGAAGAACCTATTGTTTTCCCTTAGTCATTGAATTACCTAGATTATTCAGAATAAAATCTTAAAAAAGACAAGTCAATACGATAGAGGAGCCCTGTTTAAACAAAAAACAAAATAATCCAACACCCCTGAAAACCCCTAAATAATAACTACTTGTATATACGTGTTACACGAGACATGCATATAAATATATTTTATATATAATTGATTTACAATTAAATATAATAGTATTTATAAATAAAAAGCAATCTCAACGCCATTTAACCTTGTATATACAAGAAGTTTAATTAAATTTGTTTTAGGAAAAATAACCAATAGAAAATAAATCTTAAAAATTGATGTGAAAAATGTGTTTCTCGCACATATTCAAGGTATTCATTTATTAAATTAAATAATTGACTTGAATCAAGTAAAGCAGCACAAACGGTCACATCAAGACGCTTATAATTTGCCGATACCGCATTTAAAAAAATCCTAACCCATAAACAAATGATTATTTGTGATTAATACTATTTATTCACTGCCATCTATTTACGTGCTATTTACTCGTTTTATCTACCCTGTAGACAAAACTTTATGCCCTATAAATCATCAACCTTAAGCTTCCGAACCTATTACGAGCAGTAAACAAATGCAAGACTTACACACTAAATAAATATTAATAAGATTAGTAAAAAACAACCAATTTAAATTTTTATGGCCTATAAAGACAAATTTCAACGTGGGAACCTAAGATTACGGGCTGTCCATTTTGCTTTATTTCCCATATTAACATGCTTTATGTTAATATTTGGAAATAAAGCTTCCGCTCATTCATCAGGTATTTTACAACAACAAATCGAGGTTACTGGAAAAATCACCTCTCCTGATGGTGTAGCCATTCAAAATGTAACCGTAAATGCTATTGGGGCTACCTCTCGCTCCGTAATTAGTAATACCGAAGGTATTTACAAAATAATTGTTAACCCTACAGACTCGTTAAGATTCAGCTCTATAGGATTCGAATCTATCGTAGTTGCAGTAAATGGAAGATCAAGAATTGATCTTGTTTTCCAAGAAAAACTAAATGTGATGGACGATGTAGTCGTCGTAGCCTATGGTTCACAGAAGAAAATTAGTTTAACAGGCGCTATTTCATCCGTTAGTACTAGAGAATTAAGACAGAGTCCAACAGCAAACCTAAGTAATGCATTGGCAGGACGATTGCCAGGCTTAATGGCTTACCAACCCAGTGGAGAACCGGGAAATGATCTTTCGCAAATATTTATCCGTGGAGTTTCCACCTTTAACAACGCTAGTCCATTAGTGGTCGTAGATGGTGTTTTAGGAAGAGACTTTGCTCAGTTGGATCCCAATGAGGTTGAAAGTATCAGCATCTTAAAAGACGCCTCATCCACTGCCGTATATGGTGTGCGAGGAGCTAATGGTGTGATTTTGGTTACGACTCGTCGAGGAAAATCTGGTACCCCTCAAATCTCTTTCACCTCTGAATTAGGCTACCAAAGCCCAATACGGTTACCGAAATTTTTAGATTCCTATAACTATGCGCAACTGTATAATGAAGCGTTGTCAAATGACAACTTGCCCGCAAAATACTCCGAACAAGATTTGGAATATTATAAAATAGGTGCAGATCCTTACTTATATGCAAACACCGATTGGTTTGGCGAGTTTTTAAAACCCTACACCCCAATGTATCGCGCGAATCTAAATATCAGTGGCGGTGGAGATAAGGTTAGGTATTTTGTTTCTGCAAGTGCCTTGACGCAAGAAGGGATGTACAACTTTACAGATTTAAATGAGTATGATTCCAATGCAAAATTTAACCGATATAATTTCAGATCGAATATTGACATCGATTTAAACAAAAACTTTACGGTAGGTCTTGACCTAGCAGGCCGTGTGGAAAACAGAAACTATCCAGGTCGTGATACCTGGTTGATATTTACTATTCTAAACCGTATACCACCAACATTTCCTATTCGAAATGCAAATGGGACACTTGCCGGAGATGGTCCAAATCCAGAAAATCCACTAGGCTTAATTGCAAATGGTGGATATAGAGATTTGTATGGAAACTTCTTGCAAGGAACCTACAAGATGAGCCATAAATTAAATTTTATTACTCAAGGATTGTCTGCTAGAGCAGCGTTTTCATTTGATGGAGGATTTGATTACAATATTAATGCCTCAAAAGGGTATGCTGTATATCAACTGCGGGAAGATGGTGGCTATAATCAATTTGGAAATGATTCAGAATTAGGAATTGGTAAAGGATATTCGTACAACCGTACCGTAAACTTAGAAGGGGCATTAGATTACAATCGTACGTTTGACGATCATGCCGTTTCTGGACTTTTGCTCTATAATTTAAACAAAAGAGTCGTTCATAATGACTCCTACAATATTCCATTTAGCTATTTAGGATTTGTCAGCAGGTTAACTTACGCGTACAAAAGCAAATTATTTGGTGAAGTTAACATTGGATACAATGGTTCGGAGCAGTTCCCTAAAGGACAACGATTCGGATTTTTCCCTTCATTTAGTGCGGGTTGGGTAGTTTCAGAGGAAAATTTCTTTAATAAAGATAACTCTTTCGTAAACTTCTTAAAACTTCGTGCTTCCTATGGAGAAGTAGGAAATGACCGATTAGGCGCACGCCGTTTCCTGTACCAACAAATCTTTCAGGGAGCCTCAGGCTATAGGTTTGGATCAGGCCAAGTGAATTATGGTGGTATTGCCGAAGGCGCATTAGCCAATATGGATATTACATGGGAACGCGCAAAAAAATCCAATATAGGCTTAGAACTTGGCTTATGGAAGGATCGATTATCCTTAACTGCTGACGCATTTATGGAAAAAAGAGATAATATCCTTACCACACGAGGAACTATCTCTAGCATCTTAGGAAGATCCGGTTCCGATTTACCTCCAGCCAATGTGGGTATCGTAGAAAATAAAGGATTTGACTTCGAACTAACGTATAGAAATTCGGCAACAAAAAAATTCAATTATAGCATCAGTGGTAATCTTTCCTTTGCTCGAAACAAGGTCTTATTTATGGATGAGGAGCGTAGAGAATTCGATTATCAATACCGCACAGGACATCGAGTGGGACAACCTTTTGGTTATGAAGCCATCGGTTTCTTTAGCTCTTACGAAGATATTCAAAACAGCCCTGCTCACTCTTTCGTAACTCAAGAATCCTTAAGGCCTGGAGATATTAAATATAAAGACATCAATAATGATGGCGTAATCGATGGGAATGACCAAGTTCCAATTGGATATAATACCGGAATACCGGAATTGATGTACGGCATATCGTCTAGAATTTCTTACCAAGGCATTGACTTCAGCTTGTTATTCCAAGGTTCTGGAGGATCATCCGTTTTCATGGATAATTTCGCTATTTGGGAATTCCGTGGAGGTGGTGCAGGGAAAGTGAATGAATGGCACCTAGACCGCTGGACTCCAGAAACTGCCAATACTGCGACTTACCCAAGATTATCAAGTGCAGACAATCAAAACAACCAGATATTATCAACCTTTTGGATGAGACCTAGAGATTATATCCGTCTTAAAAATATAGAATTGGGCTATACATTTGGAGCTCAATTCCTAAAAAATATCAAAATTCAGAAAGTCAGAATATATGCAAATGCATTTAATCTATTTACATGGGATAAAGCTAAAATAGTAGATCCTGAAGCCCCTGCATGGGCAGGGAATGATAACTACCCCCAACAACGTGTGATAAATGCTGGATTAAACCTTGATTTTTAAACCGAAGATTATGAAGATTTTAAATACAAAAATGATAAGGAAGATTTTTTTAATTCTTTTTATTATTCCATTCTTTCAGGCCTGTGACAAAAGTGCTTTGGATCGACAGCCCAATGATCAGATGACCGAATTAGAGGCATTTGAAGATTTATTGGTGGCCGATAAATTTCTAAACAATGTATATGCTGAACTGTATGGCAGTTTATACAATAGAACCTCCAATTACCTATTGGCTAGTACCACAGATGAAGGAGATGCCGCCAATTTTACCACAGGTGCCTATCATTTCAATATGGGCTCTTTAAGTCCCATGACCAATCCACTTCCTAATTATTGGGACATCTATTACAGTGCAATTCGAAAAGCAAATATTTTTTTAAGGAATATAGATGTTGTTCCCGGTAATGCGGAGCAAAAAGAGCGCTTAAAAGGTGAAGCTCAGTTTTTAAAAGCCTTTTTTTATCAGCAAATTTTCAAATACTATGGTCAATTTATCATTGTAGACCAAGTATTGACGGTTACAGATGATTTAGAGTTGCCAAAAAATTCCATAGAAGAATGTGTGACCTATATTACATCCTTATGCGATGAGGCTATTTCAAAGCTACCTATTGCACATGATCCTTCAGACTTAGGAAGGGCAACCAAAGGAGCAGCAATGGCGCTAAAAGCCGAATGTCTATTGTTTTTTGCCAGTCCATTGCATAACCCAACAACCAACAAAGATCGTTGGAAAAACGCGGCAGATGCTGCAATGGCAATCTTATCCAATCCAGAATTTGAATACAAGCTTCATAATAACTATCAGAAACTGTTTTTAGAAAACAACAATGAAGAAATCATTTTTGCCTACATGGCTGGCTCTAGTACCAATGCCATGGAAGCTGCTAATGGTCCTTCAGGTTATGGCGGCTGGTGTGGTCTATCCCCAACACAAGAAATGGTGGATGCCTATGAAATGAAAAATGGTGTGGCTCCATTTTTAGAAAATGGCAGTATAAACCCCTTGTCAGGCTATGATGCTGCTAATCCTTATGAAAACAGGGATCCAAGATTTTACGCCTCCATCTTGTATAATGGTGCCAATTGGCAAGGAAGAGCGGTAGAATCTTTTGTAAATGGCAAAGATGGTATAGCCATCGGTGCGCACACAAGAAGCCAAACGGGTTATTTTCTAAAGAAATTTTTAGATGAATCATTAGTCCTAAATGGTCCACAACGCCGATCGGCTACTTGGAATCTTTTCCGATTAGGTATGGTAATGTTGGATTTTGCAGAAGCAAGAAATGAATTTTCAGGCCCTGACAATGAAGTATATGCCGCTGTAGATGCTATTCGTTCACGTGCAGGAATGCCAGCTCTCCCAGAAGGATTAACCCAACAGGAAATGAGAAAGAAAATCCATCAGGAACGCTTAATTGAAGGTGCATTTGAGGATTATAGATTTTGGGATGTACGACGCTGGAAAGAAGGAGTTGCTCTATTTGGAAAGCCTATCCATGGAATGCGGATTACGAAAATAGGCAATACCCTAAACTATGAGCGTTTACAAATTAAGAACAGAGTTTTTGATGATAAAAGACACTTATTCCCTATTCCACAATCAGAAGTTAATAAAAACAAAAATCCAATACAAAACCCCGGATGGGATCTATCTAACTAAGACGTTATAATCATGAATAATCTATTAAAGCATATCAAAAAATACACGGTAAAAAGCTTGTTTATTATCAGCTTTTTAACCATTAATTCCTGTGCAGAAGAAGAGGCGATTGCTCCTTGTGTTTCTCAATTTTATTATGAGGGCACACCATTTCGACAAGGAGATAATTTGGTAATTACACCCAAATTTGAATCAGGAGAGGAAATAGCTGGTGAATTTACCTCCACCGAAGGCCTGGTAATCTTAGACAAACAAACTGGTCAAGTGGATGTTGGCGCTAGTGTTCCTGGCGTGTATACCGTTAGGAAAGCAATGATTGGAAATCCAGGTTGCGGAAATCGAATTACCCTAGGTGTCATTGCGATCCTTCCACCTCCAGCGGTCTTCAATTTGGCTGAAAGCTTGTCCGGTTGGGGACTTTCAGGAGCCAGCTTTCTCGATAATACCGATAAGAAAGAAGGCGAATCGTCCATAAAAACGAAGGTTGATGGTCTCGTTATTATGCAACATAATCTTGCCACGCCTTTAAATGCTAAGGTTGGAATTGCGCAAGGCGAGCTACACTTCTGGTTGTATATTTCAGATCCAGATCAGTTAGAGCCAAATGCAAGTATAGGTCAGATAGAACTTACAAGTTCTGGAGAGCCCGATAAAGAAGAGCTTACTTGGGTTATTATTCCTAGCAATTTTAATTTAAAAGCTGGATGGAATCAGATGAAATTAAAGTTTAAAGATGCGGGAGTAACCGGTGGAAATATAGACCTTAATGCGATAAAGTTTTTTAGACTCTATATGTTCCCCAAAGAGGGGGCACAAACATTAACAGTTGGTATCGATGATATGAAAATCTTGGCTGAGTCTTAAAAAAAATAAATTACTTTAGAATAATTTGCTTCGAAATATCAGAACGCTTGTAGTTTAACAAAGTGCTCTTATTTCAAGCAACTGATTACTTAAAAAAAGCTTCTCTGTTCTAGAGAAGCTTTTTTTGTTCTACATTTTTCGAGCTGTTGTTAGTCCCTGCAACCGTCCTTATGAAACCTTACGCGTTTCAGCGATAAAATACTTCCCCCTAGGTACACCTGAAAGGCATTGTTACAACAATATGCACTAAAACAACAAGCAACTAACCTTATAGTACAAAATGAGACAAATTAGTTTATATTGATCAAAAGAGTGTGCAAACAATATCCTATTGATTAAATGGATTGTTAAAAATTAACATTCAATTAATAATAATCATTATCTTCGGAAAATTTTTAAAAACACAACGGTAAAGAATCATATTCAAAACACAAAAACCCACTTAATACATGAAAATAAGGGGGTTGACGAAATTGCACAAACAATTCTTTCGACAAACCGTTTTCTATAAAATCAGTAGAATAGAAAATTTATTAATTATAAAAATCACATAAACTAATTTATATGTTTCCAGAAATATCCATCGTTGTACCCTGTTATATGCAAGGGCAATATTTGGAAGAATGTTTAGATTCTGTTTTAAACCAAAATTTTACAGATTGGGAATGCATCATTGTCAATGATGGAAGTACAGATGAAACGGATCGAATCGTGAAGGAATGGCTTTTGAAAGACAGTAGATTCATTTACATCAAACAAAAAAATCAAGGAATATCTAGCGCTAGAAATACAGGTTTGCAAACGGCAAAAGGAAATTGGATTCAATTTTTAGACTGTGATGATTTAATAGAGAAAAATAAATTACTCGCCTCCTCAAAATTCTTTGATCAAGATATTGATCTTATTTTATCCGGCTATCGATATTTTGAAAGTTTTGAAGGCCCTAAATTTACTAGGATTATTGGTAGAAACAATTTTTTACCTGAAGTCTGCATCGATCGGACAGATCAAACAGATCGATTAGCCTTATTTTTTGAAAAAAACCCTTTCGTAATTAGCTCACCCCTATATAAAGCTTCAATATTTAAAGAAATTGGAGGTTTTGACGAACGGCTTTCCGCTCTTGAAGATTGGGAATTTAACTTAAGATGTGGTATAAACGGATATGTTATGCAACATATAGGCTATTTACCGGAAACAAAAACCCTAATCAGATTACATCAATCTAGTCTTATGCGCAATAATAAAGTGATGGACATAAACTTAACCAAGTTTAAGCAAATCCTTGAGCAAGAAGATCAATATAAAGAGAAATACCAGCTCTTTAAAAAAAGTAAAAACCAAGGTGAAAAGAAATCAATAAAGGAAGTATTGTTTATGATCATCCCCCCTATCCTCCTACTTTTTTATCGAAAATTTACCCAAAAAAATATTAAAATTTAGGAACTCTTCTCCTTGATCTGCAAGAATTAGGATAGCTCCATTAGAAAAGCGTAATCCAGCAAAGGTCTAAAATGCTATGAGTTTAACTTAGATAGTGGTTTTTATTATGCTAATTCAACTCATATTGATCCAGCATCTGATGAATTTCCTCTTTAGAATTAAACATCAGCGCATCTAATATAGATAAGCCAGGTTCAAAATTACGGTTGTCTTGTTTATACGCTTTCAATTTTATGGAATGAAAAAATATGCCAACATCCGCTCGATGATACTTCTCCCGATTGTAGAAATTCAATCCACCAATCGGATTAACATACGTCAATTTTCTTCCTAAGGATTTGCATATATTTAAACACCAATCATCAGCCTCTTGAGGTTGATCAATTTGTAAATCCATTTTTGTAAACACAGAAATTTCCCTAGGCATATTTAAGTAATTACAAAGTTCTATAAGAATATGCTTATTCAGGGAAGTGATGTCCTCAAAATCTTTGGAGAAGATCCCTTTAATAAAATCAATAGTTTGTTGATAATAAGGCGCCACTCTCTTATAAACCTCTAATTGAGCTAATATTTTCTCTTTCCACGGCTTTGAATTATCAATTAAACAATCTTTAATTAAACTCCGACTTCCATTGGTTTTAATCAAAGGAACTTGAATATACAGCCAACCTTCATGTTGTTTAATTATCCGATTTCTTTCAATCCATCCTCGATTAATGAATTGAACACTATCTAATAAAATAAATCGATCGGTATGTTTGATTAAACTTATATACCCTAAATAAGGAAAAAAATAAGGCTGAATAATCCCAATCTTCTCTCTAAATTTCATTTCTTAACGTGCAAAATTTATTTTCTAATTGTTAATTCTCTCGGCTGTCTATTTAAAAACAAACTTATATTTTAAAAATCATAAAAGACCATTACCTAACACAGCGGTTATGGAAGCTCTATCAATTCTTGACAAAAAATAAATTTAATTGGAAACAACTCGGTTCTGGTCGAGTATCCAAATAATTGGTTTAATTTTAATAATAGTTATGAGTGTAAAGCTATTAAGTTATTCCAAAAAATAAAAATTTATTAGTTGAATTTCACTGAAAATTACCACATCGAGCACTTAAATTAATATTCAATGTATTTTATTGAAACAAAAAGAAAAAAAATTGGACTTATTGACGAATATTAATGATGGAATTCTATATTTACATGACCAATTATGAATAAAGAAATATTCCTATTCAAACCATGGATGTGTAGCAATTGAATTACATTCCAGACAATAATATTTGTTGTCGTCATTAATAACTTACAATCTTACATTTTACTTTTCATATAAATGAAGTTTGCGCTATATTCATGCTGGCTTATCCAAAAACGGATGCCATTATTCCTTACCAACCCATAATCATGAAAGTAAAAATCATAGTTGAAGCTGGTTTAACTGGTAATCCATTTAATGGACACTTTAATTATTGCAAAAGTCTGAGTCAGGCTTTAGGAAGATTATTTAGCAAAAAATATAGCTTTTATTTTCTTCGCATGAATCATAATCATGTATTCAAAGTTGACAGCCCGATCAACTTAATTTCCTATCGCTGGTACACTTATTTGTACCGACATTTGTTTAAATTCCAAATTTGGCACATAACTTATCAATTAACGGATTTATTACCCTTACAAAAAGATTCAAAAATTGTATTAACCATACATGATTTAAATTTTTTAAAAGAAAAAACAGCAGCTGACATCGCGAAAGATTTAGCTATTCTCCAATATAATATTGATATATCTACTAAAATTGTTGCAATATCCCATTATGTAAAAACAGACATTGAAAGATATTGCGATTTAAATGGAAAGTCTGTTAAAGTCATACACAATGGCTGTTCCATTGATCCCGAAATCATTAATCAATTAGATCAAGACAAGTATTTCACCAAGGGCAATTATATATTTAGTATAGGTGTTATCGCTCGCAAGAAGAATTTCCATATTCTACCCTATTTATTATTGGGAAATAACCTACACCTTGTAATTTCAGGTTTTATCCAAGATGAAACGTACCATAGTCAAATTCTACGCATTGCAGAACAATTAGGTGTTAGTGATCGAGTACAGCTTACAGGTCCAGTTACTGAACTAGATAAATATAGGTTATATCGCGATTGTTCTTTATTTGCTTTTCCATCCTATGCAGAGGGCTTTGGATTACCTGTCGTGGAAGCCATGAGATTTGGTAAAAAAACATTACTGTCTAAACATTGTTCTTTACCAGAAATAGGTGGTGATTTTGCGTATTATTTAGAATCAGACGATGCAGAATACTTAAAAAATTTCGCATTAGAAGAACTACCAGCGCTTTTAAACAGGCCAACTGATGAACAAGCCATAACTGCTTGGTCTCAACAATTTAATTGGGATAAGGCCGCTTCTGAATATGAGGAAGTTTATCAACAAACTATCCAAGATTCTTAACCGATAAAAGTATGAAACAAATTAACTTAAGACATAAAGTAGAGAGTCTGCTAAGAATATTGGTGAAAGGCACCTATGAAAACTTAAAATACAGACGGAACCACATTTTAAAAACCTATCGTGAAAAACCTGTGGAAAAAAACCTATATGTTTCCTTTACCACCTATGGGCCGAGGGTACATATTTTCGAATATACCGTTCTATCCATACTAGCGGGGAGTATACTGCCCGAAAAAATATTAATTTATGTCCCAAAAGGATTTAAAGATCTGCTCTATGCCAAAACAGACTCCATCTTATTGGATCATCTGGAATTGGGAATTATAGAATTAATTGAAATGGAAGAAGATTTAGGTTGTCATAGTAAATATTTTTATGCCTTTAAGGCTTATGGTGATCAGAAAGATATTGTAATTTGTGATGATGATGTTGTATACTATGTGGATTGGTTAAAAGATCTTATTCAAGGTAAACATAACCATCCAGATTTCGATGTTTTTGCCTATAAAGCCGTACAAGTTTATCGTACAGATGACGCCATAGAACCATATGACAATTGGTTTCATTTAACAAGAAACCAGCAGGAAGGAAAAACATTATATGCAGAAGGTGTAGGTGGCGTACTATTCTTAAAAAACAAATTGACCAAGGAGGTGTTTAATAAAGAAGTATTTATGAAAATTACACCTAAAGCAGATGACGTTTGGTTATGGTTTTGCACTTATTACAATAAGTTAAATGTGAAATATATAAGCCCAAAAAATAACACAAAATTATTGTACGTTATTCCAGATTCTCAAGTGGTTAATTTATGGAGCGACAATACCAGTTTAAAAAGAAATGATATTTATGTAGCAAACTGCAATACGTATTTTAAAGAACAATTAAATTTTGAATTAATGCCGCTTATCCCATTAGCCCCTGAATCTCATAATATGAATAAAGAATAGTTATCAGAATAGTTTGGTCAATTGACTCGTTGCTATTATTTTTTGAACGCCACCTAAAATATGCTATGAAACAATCCATTAAACAATTTTTAAATAAATATCCATCAATTACGGAAAAACTTAAACGTGCAAAATATTATTTAAATAAAACAAACCGGTCTTCTTCAAAACAAATACATGGAGTAGACAACATTTTCGAGATTCATCCATCCGCTATCCTTAAAAATTGTACGATAGATGTGGAAGGAGACCATAATCGAGTTATCATTAATGAAAATTGTCGTCTGTATGAGGTGAAAATTTACATCCGTGGGAATCACAATTTGATCGTTTTAGATTCAAATGTTACCTATCAAAGTGGTTTACTTTGGGAAGTGTGTAACCATGGCCGTATTAGCATTGGAGAAAATACAACGATAGAAGAAAATGTAAATTTTCAAATTGCAGAGGATCATTTAACGATAGCAGTAGGTCAGGATTGTATGTTTAGCAGCAACATTTTTATTTGGCCACAAGATTGGCATCCAATTAATAACATGAACCGAGATCGAATCAATCAAGGAAAAAGTATAAGCATAGAAAATCATGTTTGGGTAGGTTATGATGTCAAAATACTAAAAGGTGTCATAATCGGAAGTAATAATATTATTGGCACCAATGCCTTAATAACTAAAAGTTTTGAAGAAGAACATGTTATTATCGCCGGAAACCCCGGAAAAATAACGAAAAGAGACATCCATTGGGAACGATAATTTGCTATTGCTGGATAAGCCTTTTTCCATAGATACACTTTAGAGATCCTGGTTTTACACAATCCAAGCTGCTGGGAAAATCATACGGATAAATAAGTCTTATAACTTTCGGAAATCTTCAATTCGATGGAAGGTTAAATAATTTGCATCATGATTGTTTTTCGCCTTTTTATTCCCATCAAAATAGGCCGTTCTGGATAAGAATATCAGATCATCATTTTCGATTAGCCAATCTACATATTGAAACCCATGATAGATGACATCCTCATGTTCCAATATAATTTTCACATCTACCCAATCGGTTAAATCTTTAGATTTTCGCAGCATTAGCACATTTCTAAAGGTACTTGGACTCCGGTCTGGAAATTGTTTAGCATATTTTTCAGGGATTACATTCACAAGGGTATAATACATTGCTGAAGGCTCATCGTATTTGATCACAAATTTCTTGCTTCCTCCAGGAAATTCTCGGAAACCCGTAGACTCATCAAAACTCAGTTGCTTACCATCTTTGCTAAGCTTAAGAAAGGCGGCCTTCTCTTGCTGCGTTGAACGATCGTCTACCCGCAAAATATTCCACAACTGCTGATCCTTCCCGACTACAAAATTGCCTTCTAACCAGCCTCCAAAGTTTCCACTAAGATAGTGCGATTGATATGGAACAGCGTTGGACACTTGCCAAGATTTCGCATTCAATAAATCGGCATTTTCATCAGCACTCATCACCATTGCAGCATATCGCTTTCCCCATTCCAACACGGGTCCATGAGCCGTTTCCATTGGTCTCCATAACCGACCAGCATAGGATACGACAGGCATGGGTGCACAATGAAATTCACCTGTTAATAAAACGCCATTTTCTCTATTGGTAGGTTGAGTCCAGGTTTTCCCAGCATTGCTCGATTTACGAATCAATACCGTCCCATGATGCCGATCTGGCCCTAAAAAATACAAGTCTCCTTGATGCACAAATAAAGAACTCCAAAAAGCTCCTTTTATCGTGCTTACCTGTTTCCATTTTTTCCCTTGATCTTTGGAAATAAAAATTCGGCTTTCAGCTTGCTGCCATTCGGAACTTTGAGGCCCAAAAAAGTCGTGAGATGCCACATAATCCCCATTGGGCATAACAACTAAACTAGGCGATCCAATGTATTTCTGTTCATCAACAGCACTAAAGCAAACGACATTTCCAGGCACTTTTTGGCTAAAACCATAAATAGGCATCAGGCATAAAGTAAGGCAAAAAATTGATTGTATCACGGTTTTCATAGGCATTTTAGGGCAAAAATATTTCTTGATAAAGAACTTAATCGTTAAACAAAAATAAAAAAAGGAGCGTTGTTTTATTTAAAATACCGCAGGAAAATTAACTAAAGCAATCCATTTCATCGCCAACAGATTGCCCTAGTTTTCCCTTGTATTTTGTAGCATTTTAAAATGCCCATAGCTGAAAAAACTTTTTCCCCCAGCGATTACATTCAAACAGCATTCGAGTTGTACGCAAGAATTATTTTTTATTGCATGAAATGCGGATCATCATTGGATCTCAATCGCATTTTACCCTGTGAGATCCATTGATGATCTGTAAGAGATCCGAAGAAGATCCGAAGAAGATCAGTTTCAAATTCCAGATTACGACACTCTTTTCCTTTTTTTATTAAGGTTTTGATTGAATGAATCATCAGGCTGCATGGAAGAATTTATAGATTAGTAGCTTACCCCCGCTTTCCAAACATGAACAAGTGATAAACTGTCTGAAATATGGACAGAAGGGTCCCCATCGACCAAAATTAGATCAGCACGTTTACCCACTTCAATAGATCCTCGGTCTAACAGATTAAAAGCATTTGCCGGAACAGAGGTTGCTGCTTTTAAGGCTTCCAAGTTTGATAAGCCCGCTTTCACCAATAATTGCATCTCGTGATGCACACTGACACCATGCGCCAAGCCTCCTAATTGTGGAACTGGAACAGAAACATCGGTACCTGCTAAAATTGGTACACCTGCTTGATGTAAATCCAAAACATTGCGATAATTATCTTCCATATTTCCTTGTGGAAACGTTTTAAAGCAAGAACACATCGTGTCCATCCAAAGGGGATCTAACTTTGACCGCACCCGATGATCAAACGCCATTTCTGAAGCATCTTTACCGATAATTGATGAATTTAAAACTAAACAAGGTATCACAAATATATTTCGTTCAGCGATCGCATCAATAAGTTTAGCTGTCCAATCTGGTCGATCGATAAATAAATGTGCAAGCCCATCGACTCCAATTCGAACAGCTGTCATCGCCGCCTCAGCAGTTAAAACATGTGCAATAACCAACATGTTCAATCGATGTGCTTCATCTACCGCAACACGCATTACTGCTTCACTAATCATTGGCAATCCAAGACAATTCATAACTTTTCCATCCTCAATCATAATTTTGAAATAATCGGCTCCGTTTTCAAACTGTCGTTGTACAAACCGTATCGCTCCTTCCGCAGTAGTGATGTCCAAGCCGTTTTCGGCATCTTCCTCTTCCTGACGATGTGCTTCCAGAAAAACTTCACGTTCTGCATCTGTCATTTTTTCCAGCTCTACCAAAACAAAATCTGGAATTCCATCCCCTTTTGGAATCAATTCGTCCGGATGGCCTCCTGGAGCTGTTAATGCCATTCCCGCGGAACGAACGTCTGCGATATCATCCCTGTTTTTCAGTTGCTCCACACGACCTTTCTTTGTAAAACCACCCATCATTTCCAGTTCGGTGGTTACGCCGAATTTTAACGCATTTCGCAAACTATCTACGGAAGTATGCGTATGAGCATCAAACAATCCAGGTAATAATGTCTTCCCTGTGCCATCGATAACCTCACCCTCAACTGCCTGATGCGTTGAAATCGCTGTAATCAATCCTTCTTTAAAAACTACCGTGATCTTTCTTCGCATCGTATAACCATCAAATAAATTGACGTTCGTAATGCTTATCGGATTTCTTTGTGATGTTTTCATTTTATATTCCTTTAATTAATAAAGCTAGCGCCCATTTAATGCTGAACTATACGGACAAAATTAATGCTCAAAACTGCAATAAATACGTATATTAGTCCTAAAAATAGTCTTATCCGACATAATTTATGTGATATAGGCCTCCTTACTTTTAACCCAGAATTGCTATGATATTTACCTACCATACAGGATTTGAATCGTTAACTTTTCTTGAAAAATTAGCTCAAACTTTAGAGTGCCCATTACATAATCAGGAAATTATACTGCAAGAAAATATAGGTTTTGGTAGAATCAAAGGGTATAAATTTGCTTCTTCTTATAAGGTACTTAGTCTACAAGTGAATCCCAAAGAGCCATTTATAATAAGAAGAATTGCAGACCCACTTCAAGAGCATAACATCAGCTTTTCATTTTTTGAAGTTCCAACAAACTCGGAGAACAATACATTAACCAGGCATGAACTAAGAAGGCTTTCTTATGTCAAAATCACTACGGCCAATATTGATTATGAGGTTCTGTTCAAAAATGCTGTTTCACAACGAATGTTGGTAATTACCATCAATCCAAAAGAGTTAAGTTTATTGCTTTCAGAAATAGACCAGGAGATTCTCTTGCCCCAAAACAAAACCTACTATTACGAAGAAGATCTAAATCCAGCTATGCAACAAGTCCTGCAAGAAATTTTTGAAAATAACGTTCCCAAGGAATTGGGAAACTTATACGTGGATATGAAGGGGAAAGAGTTGTTATTTTTAGTTTTTCAAGGATTAATTAAAAGAGATCAATTAAAAACCTATGCCATTCACCCGAAAGACATTAAATCCATCTACCAAGTTAAAGAAAGAATACTAGAAGATTTGAGTGTACAACCAAGCTTGCTATCCTTATCCGAATTGGCTCAAATGAGCGAGACCAAGTTGAAAAGGCTTTTTAAGCAAATATTTGGCTTTAGCATTTACGATTATTACCTCAAAATGAGAATAACAGAAGCTGCACATTTAATCGCCGTGGAAGGCCTTTCCGTGAGTGAAGCAGGATATCGGATGGGATTTCTGAATTTAAGTCATTTTTCTAGGTTGTTTGACCGATATATGGGTATTAAACCAAAAAAATATGCCTTAAAAACTGGAAACCATGTTAAACACGTTTCTTAATTTATACCTTTTGAGCTATGGGTAGCTGCAAATCAAGAAGCTCGTTGAGTTGTTTTACAAAATAACTCGCCAAAAATGCTGTTTCTTTTTCCATAGGTTGGTGAATAAAGAAATAACAATTGGATAAACCGATGGACCTCCAATACTTAATAACCGCTACCCAAGCATCTAATCGTTCAAAATCAACCGCTGTATTGGTCGCTACAAAACGAATAAATGCAGTAGGAGTGGTTAATCGCATATGTAAAATATCGCGTCGACCTGGAGTATCCACGATCATATTTGTCATATGGGTATCTTGCAAGAGTTGGAAATAGTCGGCTGAAATATCGGCATTAAACCAGGCTTCATTTCTAACTTCAACTGCCAAAGGAAATCCTTTGGGAAAATGATGCAAAAAATGAAATAAACGTTCAAAAAGCTTGGGTTTGAAATCTTCTCGCAATTGTAAAAAGGCCATACCTAACTTATCTTCGAATAAAGCCGTCGTATCCACAAATTGAAGAACCTTTTCATCGGTATTCAGGAGTCGACTATAATGGCTTATCGATTGCGGCAGTTTAGGGAAAAATTTGAATCCATCTACCGTCCTTTCAGACCAACTGATTACCTGCTCTTTGCTCGGTAAGTGATAAAATGTAGTATTAAATTCTATGGCATTAAACTGTTCAGAATAATACTGTAGATCGTCTTTGGTGCCCCTGGGGTAAAAGCCTTTTAAATCCGCCCTACCCCATCGCGCACATCCAACATATAATTGAAATACTTGATTGCCCTTCGTTCCTTGGAGAAGCGCTATAGTTTCTCTTTTAGTTTCTGGCAATGTAAAATCTATACCTGAACTGTCTACTACTTTTCCAAATTTCATTTTGTAATTATGCTGATTAAAGATCAGCTATGATAACAAAAATTTAATGAAGTTAACAAGCAGAGGGCTAATTATTTGTTAAAAGTTCTCACTTCAATTTGCACATCTTTTGGCGTTAAACTACTTAGATATACATATATAGATTCCAAATCTTCATCCGTCATTCCTCCATACATTGCCCAAGGCATTGGAGAATTTAATTCATTCGGTTTGACATGGATTGCCCTAGCATTACTATCTGCTAAAGATTTAAATTTATTGACAAAAAACTCTTTGGTCCAAGATCCAATTCCAAATTTCTTATGAAAAGTAATATTTGGTGCTCGTATGATTCCTGCTGGTTGCAAAAACTCCATACCTCCTCCATATTCACTACCTTCTACAATATTTCCTTTGTCCGTTTTACTGTGACAATCTATACAGCCAGCCGCATTAATTAGATAGGCTCCATATAATACGCTGTCCCCAGTTGCAGGTTTCGTTTGATGATTTGCTGGTCCAGGACCTAAGCGATTAAGGATGTTAACTGGAAAATCCAATTCAGGTGCAGGCACATCATTTTCCACTTCTTTTAAGGTTCTTATATAGCTGATGATAGAATAAATATCTTCTTTATCCATTTGACCAAATCGATGGTAAGCCATAAGTGGAAATAATGCACGACCATCTTTTCCTACGCCAGAGGTTACAGCACGGTAAATTTCCCCATCTGTCCAGGATTTTAATCCATAAGGCGTTAAATTGCTGGAATAGATCGTTCCTGGAAACCCTTCGTTACGACCAAATTTCTCACCCCCACCACCATCTGTTCCTTCAATTATTGGACCGCTAAATGCTGTCCAATCTCTCTTACTATGGCAATCCATACATACCGCAACATGATTCGCTAGATATTCCCCACGTTTTACCCTTGTAGAATCTGGAATAATGGAAATACTGGAGTCTACTTCAACCTTAGGAAGTGCTAATTGAACATATAATCCAGCAATGACGACTAATGCGAGGACTACACCGATAATGACTCCTAAAACTTTTAAAATTTTCATATGATTATTATTGTTGGTTTGATTTAAAATATTGAAACCCGATTTACAGCTAGTAATTCACAGGTGAGCCAAAGTAAATGGCGCAACAATAGAAAATAGTTCGGCGATAAACTAGGTTATTTAGGTTTAAAATGAATTAAGGATATCCTATACCCAATTCATGCTCATAGCAGGAAATGAAAAACGATATCGTGTGATTTTATTATGAAAAATGCCTTACAATCTAAGTCTCAGAAAACAAAATAAATTGGTCTACAGTAAATATTTGGCTAAGATAGAATTTTTTATTGAAATGAATTGAAATTTTTAGCAAGAATATGCAACATAACAGTTTGGTATTCAAACATATGACAACAAAAATTCCTAAACTTAAGATTGTTAATTAACGCAATAATTCTATCCAAATGATGGAATAAATGGAAACAAAAGTGTGAAATTTAGCCATGAATCGACCGCGAGACTTAATTGTTCAGGGTAATAAACCGGTGTACATCGTATAGGACCTGGTCAGAAAAGAATGGAGGAGGATACGCTATTACGTCCTAAAATCAGCAAACATTAATTTTAAATAAATTTATTTATATTCGATTTATTATAAATGCAACAAATATGAAAGCCATCCATCAATCCACAGGGGGTGCAAATGCCATTGGCTTTTGGACAATATTTGCGTTAATCATGGGTTTTGGGCTACCTATTTTCATTCATCTTCAACAGGAGGATTGGCAACAATCTTATGACCAATCAGCGAACATGGCTTTCTTTTTTCTGGGATTAGGTTTGGTGCTTTGGGTTTTACTAATTGTGCTATTCTCTTCTAATTTCTTGTTTCGCTTGATTGGTAATCGAACCAAACTGATGAACCTGCATCAGTCTGGAAAACAAATACGGGCGAAAGTAATGCAAAAGCTTTTTCAAAATAACACTAAAAATGGCGAACTTATCCGTATTGAATTAAGCTTCAAAAATTTCGCTCAAGCGATGGTCAATTATTCCTTAACCTTGTATGATAGCAAACCTGAAGAGCGCCGATTTGACGTAGGTAAAGAAGTGACCTTATTGGTAGATGAAAATGCTAAAAAACAATTGATCACACTAGAGGCTGGAAAGGTGGCTTTCAATAAGCCTATATTAAGGCTTATCCTATTTGTCCAATTGGTATTAATTGTATTGCCGATAGGCTTATTAAGCTATGGATACCTGTATGAAAGTCAAGGTTACGGTTGGCGGTATCTTTCGTTTTGGCATCCATTTATTTTGTGTCCTATTTTAGGCTTAATATATACCGCGGTATTGTTGTTTTTCCGCAAGTTAGTTGATGCTCCAGCAAACGATCATCAGCTTTTGCTCTTTGGTAAATCTGCCGAAGCAACGATACAAAGCGCGTCAGAAACAGGCCTCTCTATCAATGATCAGCCTCAGATAGTTGTTCAGGTAGCCTTCGAACATCAGGGGAAAACAATTGTTGCCTCTTTTAAAAAAATCTATAGCTTACTCGACTTATCTAAGTTAATTCCAGGGGAAAAAGTTAAGATCATTTATGATTCCAAAAACCCTCAGCATGTTGAGCCTAATGATTAACTTCCATCGTATGAATAACATAGCATTTGCATTTTTGATGGTCCTTATTTTTAGTTCTTGTGAACCCATTAAAAAGAGCTATCATGAAACAGTAAATCCGAACCCTAATAGCCATGCAGACCAGAACGCTAGGTCAATAAATCGTGCTGCTATTCCTCCGCAAGAAAAAAAAGAACTGGATATCAGTTTGTATGCTAGCGCAGAAAGGCTAGATCAAATTCAACAGGAATTGTTAAATCTACCGCTGTTTAAAGGTAAAAGTCTAATGGCCTACCAAGGTTTATATTTTTATGATTTTCGGAATGGTCACATTTCTTTGAAAATACAAAATCCTGATATACTAGAAAACATCGATGAATACATCTATACGGAGAATAAATGGCAAGAACCTATCCCTGTGAAAATTACAGGTAATGTGCCTCTGGAACACTCCTTATTCCCGCTGAACAAAGTCAAGTTTTCTGTTGCCAAAATTGTTCATGATCAAATGCTGGAAGAAGCCAAAAGCATGGAAGGTGGTACCGCATCTACTCATGTTTATTTCAACTATATCAACCTGGGAAAAACTAAACGATACTATTGGTATAGCTCGGTGACAGGAGCTAGGAAGGATTTATATATTGATTTCGATTTGGAGGGTAAGGAAATTAATAGAAGGTAAGCGAATTGAAGGATAAATTCCAGGAAATAATTTGGGTTGGGATGCTTTTAGAATTGAAGTCCAATTAATTATATTTAATGAAAGGTGCTATTTGCACAGCATACTTTTACCTAGCAAGGTAGAATATGAAAATCGCTGAAGCCTTAATATTTTAAGTTTTCCAATTAAATAGATTTGCTTCTCAATTGATCCTTGAAGAACTTGTATGGAATTCTGTATGTAAAAAAAACCAAAATATGAAAAAAGCATAAGTTATGTATATAAAACAACTAACTATAACTTGTAAATTATACTCGATTTTACTTCAAGTCATTTAACGCTTATCTGAAAATGCTTTCTCTAAATTGAAGCAACCGTCAAATAAGATTTACTTATCTTAAAAAGATAAAAATTCTGCCAATAAGTCTACAAATACTAAGTGATTGAATTCAATTACTATTTTAGTATTTTCATATTCAACATTTTATTGGAGGTTTATAAAAAATTAAATCTTATGAAAAAGATAATTCTCACAATCCTCAGTATTATGTTTGCTATAGCTACATTATATAGCCAAAAAGGAATTGACTTCTCCGTTCAGTACCCTGGAGGGAGAAATCTGAACATGTTTGTAGACAGTGCAGCCAAAAATGTTTATTACACATTACAATTCCCCAATCAGCCATATACAGCCTTTAGTTTTTTACCTGATGTAAGCAATATTAATATTCGATTTAATTTTAAAAAGACAACTAATATAGAACATTATCGATACAGCATTTTAGTAGATGACAAACCCATACAAGTAAATAGAACCTTTGACACAGCTAAAATTTTTAACACCGAACATCCAAATGACTCACCTTTCGGTAATGATCTAGAGGTAATAAGCGCTATTACTTTCGGAAACTTTCTAATAAAAAACAAAGTCATTACGGTATTAACTTACAGCATCGAGAGACCATTAGCTATTTATAAATCTGTTTTTTACGCCAAGCCTATTCCAAAAGCTAGAATAATATCACTAGGAAAACGTTTTCAAGTTGAAAACGGTGTAAAATACAAGTATTTCCATGATCTCAAAGCCCAAACAACTCTAAATCTTACCATTAAGGATGACGAAATTACAATTGTAAAAGATAGAACCAACATCGATTACCTCTATAATGTTATTATAAAAGATATTCAGTCTAACAGAATAATTTATGAATCTACGGCATGGCAATATGGTGCACATCTTGATGAATCTAATCAATTAGCACCCTATTTAAAATTTGATAAAAGTATATTCCAAAAGTCAGGTGACTATGAGATAGTAATTCAGCCAATGATTTCTTTGGAAAATAGGCTGGATGGTGATATGTCACCAGAAGAAATCGACAAGTATTCAACAAAGTATTTAATGACTATCGATCTGGAGAAAGAAATTACATTCACTGCAAAAGAGTTAGGGATCTACATGGGCGCTGCTTGCGCCTTTGTAGGTATTATTGCAGGTTTTACAATGACCGCTATAAAACGTAAAAACAAATCGAAATTTGCGGCAGAGCTGCATCAAAAACAACTTTCGCATATTCAACTAAACTCCGTGCGCTCACAATTGAACCCCCACTTTTTGTTTAATGCTTTAGCTGGTATTCAAAATCTGATGAATAAAAATGAAACCGATAATGCCAACAAATATCTAAGCAAATTTGCGCGCCTTACTCGCAATATACTAGACAACAAAGCGCTTATTAGCATCAACCAAGAAAAGAAATTACTCGATGATTACCTTCAAATGGAACAGTTACGATTTGGATTTCAATACAATATTACTTCATCGAAAGATTTTGATGCTGAAAATACAGAAATCCCAGCTATGCTATTACAACCCTTTGTAGAAAATGCAGTAAAGCATGGCATTGTCGAAAAGGGAAATGAAGGCAAAATCGAAATCAATTTCGAAAAGCAATCAGCAAATCTTATTTTACAAATAATAGACAACGGACAGGGCTTTCAATCAGATATAGATTACAAAGGCTTGGGATTAGCGCTAAGTAAAGAAAGAATCATGTTACTAAACAACATTTATAAGGAGACACCAATTATTTTAGATATTAATTCTGACATAAATGGTACAGCCGTTTCAATAACATTAACAGATTGGGTATAAAATGAGGGCAATATTAGTAGATGACGAACAAGCGAATTTAGATAATTTACAGGTCATGCTAGCAAGTTATTGTCCTGCAATTAAAGTCGTTGCCACAGCAAATAATATAACAACTGCTTTTGATCAAGTAAACTTACATCGTCCTGATTTACTTTTCTTGGACATTCAAATGGGTAAGACCACAGGTTTCGACTTACTTAATCAGCTTGAAGAAAAAACCTTTGAAGTAATTTTCGTAACTGCTTATGATAATTATGGCATACAAGCTGTAAAATTTGCCGCCCTTGACTACCTACTAAAGCCCGTAGATCCTGATGAATTGATTTTAGCCGTTTCCAAAGCAGAAAGTAGGCTTGAAAGTAAATCAAATGGACAACAACTGAACTTTTTACTCAATCAAATCAAACGTACAGAACCTGCAATTCCAAAAATTGCCTTACCACAGCAACATGAAATACGGTATGTGTCTGTTGATAATATTGTCCGCTGCATTGCTGACAATACCTATACTTATTTTTATCTATCTAATGGTGAAAAAATTTTAATATCAAAACCACTCAAAGAATACTCCGATTTACTTAAACCCCAAGGGTTTGTTAGGGCACATCAAAGTCATTTAGTAAATCCTAAATATGTTAAAAGTTGGCTAAAAGAAGATGGCGGAATACTATTGATGATTAATGGTGATAAAATTCCTGTTTCTAAACCTAACAGAGAAATGATAAAAGCTATATTGGGGAGATAATTGCTAATATAGCTTAATAATCAATCAGTGAAATTTGTAGCCCCGAGCAGAATCGAACTGCTATCAAATGTTTAGGAAACATCTATTCTATCCGTTGAACTACGGGGCCGTCCTGCAAAACTACTATTTTACGCTATTTGTACAAATTTTATTTTAAAAAGGGAATGTACAATTTACACAGGCTCTTAGCAAACAACAGTTCAAGCGTGATACTATTCTTAATAATTACCTCCATCAAAACATGAACTTGCTTATTTAAAAACAATTAAAAATCTTGCCTAAGGTATAGAGAAAACCAATAAGGAATAAAATTTATCGATAGTTATTGACCTTTAAAAACCGTACTTTTGCATTACAAAAAGAATAATCACATTATGAGTTTTACAGGTAAAAATTTTCCGAACATTACAGTAGATGCTATTGACTATTTAGGTGACAACATCACTTTAAATTTATTTGAAAAAGCACAACAAGAGAACAAAAAAATCTTGTTATTCTGGTATCCTAAAGACTTTACATTCGTATGTCCTACTGAATTACATGCTTTCCAAGAGGCTGCAGCAGAGTTTGAAAAAAGAAACACTCTTTTAGTTGGTGCGTCTTGTGACTCCGCAGAAGTACACTTTGCATGGTTAAATACAGAGAAAGACAACGGTGGTATCGAAGGTGTGGAGTATCCTTTGATTGCTGATACCAACCGCAATCTTTCTAGTGTGTTAGGAATTCTTGAAATGAAAGAAGTAGAGCACCCAGAGTATGGTACTTTAGTTGAAGGATCGGCTGTATCTTACCGTGCGACTTACTTAATCGATGAAACTGGAAAAGTTTTCCATGAATCAGTAAACGATATGCCATTAGGTCGTAACGTTAAAGAATATATCCGTTTAGTAGATGCCTACACGCATGTTCAAAAACACGGCGAAGTTTGTCCTGCAAACTGGGAAGAAGGAAAAGATGCGATGAATGCAACTCGTGAAGGAGTAGCTTCATACTTAGCACAAAACTAAAAACCATTCTAAAGAGGGGGTAACAACCTCCTCTTTTTCAAATCTCAAAAACTATGTTACAAGAACTAAGCGAAGATAACCTTCAAGATATCATCAATTCTAATGAAAAGGTGATGGTTCAGTATGCTGCATCTTGGTGTGGAAACTGCCGTATCATGAAGCCTAAATTCAAAAAATTAGCTGGTGAAAACGAAGGTGTTGTTTTTATCATCGTCGATGCGGAGAAATTCCCGGAATCAAGAAAATTAGCTAATGTTAATAATCTACCAACTTTTGCTGCATTCAAAAAAGGTAGTTTAGTAAATCAAGTACAAACAAATAAGATAGAAGGATTAACAGATTTATTAAATGAAGTTACCAATAATTAAACACCTCACCGAATTCATTGCACAGAATGATGCTGACTTTGTTTTAGAGACGATCGAAACATTGGAGTCATTAACGGAAGTTTCTCAATTGAAAGATGAGGAATTAGATGTAATTGGTGAATTAATATCCAATATGTATGGCGCTATTGAAGTAAATAAACTTATTCAAGAAGGCGCAAGTCAAAAAGATGCTCTTAACGGCTTTATGAAGCGCGTGATGGGATCTATAGACAAATAATCATCCCTTTTAATACCCATCTTGCATACAATAAAAAATCTATTTCCACGGAAGCCTGTTTATAACTGTGTTTTTGTGGAAAAGTTTTTTATTTCAAGTCTCTATATATAAATCTATTTATAGTACTTTTATATCTATTGAAGGTTAGACCAAAAAAAACGCAGTTCATCCTGCAACATGAACCAGTGGATAAGCACAAAGGTTTTAAGTCAAAGATTTTTAATTGTTGGTAAAAGGAATCAAATTATTTTGATTCCTTTTATTATTTCAGCAAACTTCGTTACATTTATGTATGATGCATCACATGTACAAGATTATCGCCTTTATCTATCTACTCTTCCCTTATTTTTCCATTGCCCAAAGTAATAACTCGGCTAGTATAAAACTGGCTATAGATAAGTTAAATACATTAGGTACCGTATTGTATTTTGCGGCACATCCGGATGATGAAAACACCCGACTGATAGCCTGGCTCGCTAACGAGAAACATTATAAAACAGGCTACCTTTCATTAACTCGTGGAGATGGGGGTCAAAACTTAATCGGTACTGAAATCGGTATAGAGTTAGGCTTAATCCGGACACAAGAACTATTAGCTGCCCGCAACATTGATCAAGGTGAGCAATACTTTACCTCGGCTTATGACTTTGGATTCTCGAAAACACATGAAGAAACATTTAATTTTTGGAAAAAAGAAGAAACCTTAAAAGAGGCCGTCTATCTCATACGTAAGCTACAACCCGATGTTATCATTACACGTTTTCCTCCCGATACTCGAGGAGGTCATGGACATCACCAAGCCTCTGCCATGCTTGCACATGAAGCATTTGATGCGGCAGCAGACCCTAATAAATTCCCTGAACAATTAAAACTGTTAAAACCCTGGAAAGCTAAACGCTTAGTGTGGAATACGGCAAATTTTGGAGGAATGAACAACACGAATGATAACCAACTGAAAATAGAAATAGGTGATTACAATCCATTGTTGGGATACTCGTATGGAGAAATTGCAGCCAAAAGTAGATCACAGCATAAAAGTCAAGGATTTGGTGCAGCATCCAACCGAGGTAAGTCCACGGAGTATTTTGAGCATGTCACTGGAACGAAAGCAACTGAATCTTTATTCGATGGTATTAATAGTTCTTGGGATCGCTTAAATGAACCCCAATTAACGAATAAAATTAAACAACAAATTGAGGCTATTCAAGAAACATTCAGGGTTCAACATCCTGAACAAAGTATTGCACAATTAAATGAGCTACATGCTTCGATAAACAGCTTGAAGCCTTCCCTTTGGAAAGATAGGAAACTACGAGCTGTTGAGACGATCATCCTACAATGTGCAGGAATTCTACTGGAATCCGTAACAGCAAAACCAAATTTCCAAGTTCAAGAATCAATCAATGTGAGCAATGAAATTATTGTTCGAAATCCAGAGATCAAAGTTATTCTATTAGCGATTAATGACAAAGCCATCAACGAGACTATTCCTTTCAATGAGACCAGTAAATTTAACAGTTCGTTAGAGGCAAGAGCTTGGACACAACCATATTGGCTAGAAAAACCGAATAGCTTAGGTAAATTTGATGTACAAGAGCAGGATTTTGGGAATCCAGAAAATGTAAATACCCCTTCTGTTGAGTTTAAAATTTCGGTACAAGGATTACCTATCACAGTCAATAAAGAGATTCAATACCGTTACGTAGATCCTGTAGATGGTGAAATCTTACAACCAATCAGTATTACCCCTATTTTTACCGCTGAGCTAGAAAACAATAATGTATTATTGGCAGCGAATGGAAAAAAAGAACTTACCCTAAAAATTAAAAATCACAGCAGTATCGCTCAAAAAGCGACCTTGACAATTATGGATAATGCAGATGTAAAAGTACGTTTAGATAATCCTAATTTGGAAATTCCTGCTTTTGGAGAGCTTAATCAAACGCTGACAATTGAAAAGTTAAATGACAAGGACCTTTCGAACATTCAACTCCTTATCAATAATCAAAAATTAACAGGAATCCGAGAAATAGCTTACCCTCATATCCCTAAAATAACGTGGTTTCCTCCTTTAGCTATTCAAGTCAAAAACATCGAATTAAACCATGCAATCAAACGTGTCGCATATATATCAGGTGCTGGAGATTTGATTCCACAATCCTTAGAGAACATTGGAATACAAGTTGATCAACTAAAAGAAAGCCAACTATCTGTAAATAATTTAATACCTTACGATGCGGTAGTCGTGGGTGTGAGAGCTTACAATGTAAGTAAAAACCTAAAATCATGGATGCCTCAATTGTTAGCATACACGAAACAAGGCGGAACAGTATTGGTACAGTACAATGTGAATACTAGAATTCCTAGTGAACTATTAGGCCCGTATCCTTTTGAATTGACACGTAGCCGGGTGACGGAAGAAGATGCAAAAGTGGTCTTTAACCTTCCAAACGACCCTTCTATGCAGTATCCAAATAAAATAACAGCAAAGGATTTTGACAACTGGGTGCAAGAAAGGGGCTTATATTTTGCTGATAATGCGGATTCCAATTATAGAAAACCTCTATCTTTTGCCGATAAGAATGAACAAGCTCATGATGGATCATTACTTATTGCAAGCTATGGTCAAGGAAAATTTGTGTACACATCTTTATCCTTTTTCAGACAATTACCCGCTGCAGTACCGGGAGCTTACAGATTATTTGTAAATTTGTTAAGTAAAGAAGTTAAATAACGAAATTATATCATGGAAAAACAGTTCGAAAAAGAAAACGAAATCAACGTAAAGGGAATTATTTTATTAGCAGGTATCATACTAGGTGGTTTAACAGCTTGGATAGCTAAAGGAACTTTCTTAGGTCTTATTGGTGGTGCTGTTGGAGGATTGGTGTTTGCTATCGTATTCATAACCGCATTATTACCTAATAAACCTCATGACAGATAATGGACTTCCTCCATTTGTACGAAGTTGGAGACAATTTTACATCCTAATTGTCCTCTGGCTTATTGTATGTATTATCTTCATGTTTGTTTTTACTAAATACTTTGGATGAGTAGTATCGATTGGATAGTACTCATCCTTACCCTGCTTGTTATCGTTGTTTATGGCATCTATAAAAGCAGAAACGTCAATACAATTGACGGGTATATCCTTAGTGATCGTTCCCTTCCTTGGTATACGGTGGGGCTGTCGGTCATGGCGACCCAGGCTAGTGCCATCACTTTTTTATCGGCTCCTGGTTTAGCATATTCCTCTGGAATGAGCTTTGTCCAATTTTATTTTGGACTCCCCTTAGCAATGATTGTCCTTTGCATCACCTTTATTCCGATTTTTCATCGACTCAAAGTATACACAGCTTATGAGTTTCTGGAGCATCGATTTGATGTAAAAACACGCGTACTTACGGCAATCCTTTTTTTAATTCAACGAGGCATTTCTACTGGAATCACCATTTTTGCTCCAGCCATCATATTATCCTCCATTCTTCAAATAAATTTAACGGTTACCACCCTTGGCATTGGTGCTTTAGTCATCATATATACAGTTTACGGTGGTACAAAAGCGGTATCCTACACACAGTTGCTCCAAATGTCTATCATATTTGCGGGTTTACTGCTTGCAGGAATATTAGTAATACATCTCCTACCGGAACATATCGGGTTTAAAGAAGCATTACATATTGCTGGAAAATCGGGCAAAGCGAATGCAATTGATTTTAAATTTGATTTGAATAATCAATATACGGTATGGACAGGCTTAATCGGTGGATTTTTCCTTCAATTATCCTATTTTGGTACGGATCAAAGTCAGGTTGGACGGTATCTCACAGGTGCATCTATCAAAGAAAGCAGACTAGGCTTGATGATGAATGGATTGTTAAAAGTTCCTATGCAATTCTGTATCCTGTTAATTGGAATTTTGGTTTTTGCCTATTATCAATACCATACTCCACCCTTGTTCTTTAACGAGAAAGAAACGCTAAAGCTGGAGAACAGTATCTATAATGAAGATTACAAACAGATCATCTCCAAGCACGAACAGCTCAGTCAAGAGAAGGTGCTTGTGATAAATGAACTTACTGCAGCCTTAAATCAAAACAACGAAGACGCCATTCAGGACATCAAAAAGCAATTATCCACTTTTGATCAGCAAGATCGTGTATTGAGGGATGAACTTATTCAATTAATCAAGAAAAATGATGCCAATGCCGACACCAATGACAATAACTATATCTTTCTAAAGTTTGTTAAAGATACTTTCCCTAAGGGGCTAATAGGCCTACTCATTGCCATTATATTCTTGGCATCCATGGGCGCAACAGCAAGTGCAATCAATTCCCTATCTTCCACAAGCATTATTGATATCTTTAAACGCTTTATAAAGAAAGATGGAACTGATGCTTATTACCTTAGAGCATCTCGATATTGTACCTTGTTTTGGGGTATATTTACGGTCATTATTGCGCTATTTGCCAATAAACTGGGTAATTTATTAGAAGCCGTAAATATTTTAGGATCTTTGTTTTATGGTACTATTTTAGGAATATTTTTAGTCGCTTTTTATATCAAACGCATTCAAGGAAAAGCGGTATTCATAGCGGCCCTATTATCAGAATGCATCATTATCATCATTTGGAAACTTGACATTGTTGCATTCCTTTGGCTCAATTTAATCGGATGCGTCTTAGTGATGTTAATAGGATACCTGCTTCAGGAGATTATAAATTCCAATGCGAACCGGAAGAAGGCCATTGGTTCTTAATAGAATTTCCGATATAAATCATACAATACGGCTTTCTCTTGATCCGACAATTGCGCGGGAAGATCTCTTTTTAAAAACTTCTTCTTAAATACCCGAATCACCGCTTCTGGATTATTCATATCGTAGCCCATCAACTTCAACGCGTCCATCGGGTTAAAGTTTGCTGGTGCAGGGACTAAATGATCTGCATTAAACCAAATACCAAACCCTCGTTCCGCTAACCTCTCCCAAGGGAAAAACATACTTGGATCATCCTTCCTTCCTGGAGCGAAATCACTATGGCCAATAAAGTTCTTTTGAGGTATCGCGTATTTGGTCTTTAACGTATCTAATAATTGCAACAAGGAATTAATCTGCGCATCCGGGAAGGGTTCATTTCCAGAATTATCCAATTCAATCCCTATAGATACAGAATTCATATCTGTAATATTACCCCATTTACCACGACCAGCATGCCAACCCCGCAGGTAGTCATTCAACATTTGTACCACACGCCCATCTCGTCCAATCACATAATGACTACTTACTTTCGTATGTGGCAATTGAAATGTTCGAATAGTTTGTGCCATACTGGCTTGAGAAGTGTGATGCAACATCACAAATTGGGGTTTACGAATATCGTAATGCATGGCCGTTGCAAAATCATATTGCTTATGATTACCATCCTGCAACATATTCCAAGCTAATTGCTCTGGACTTAGAACCACTTGCAAGGATTGAGAAACCTTGGCTTGTTCTGTTACAGTACTTGTGGGCAATAGGGTATCCGAAGGCACGATAGCTTGTTCGATACTTTGAACAGGCGTTATGACCATCGCTTGGGGATTCTGCAATACATTGGTCTTTTTAGCTGTGCCACAAGCGACAAACACAAAAAGACCACATACGCCTACCCACCGCAGCCAAACCCGCAACATCTCTATTATTTAGGGAAATTAAATAATACCCCTACCCCTAATTGTTCACTCCATTGAACCTTACCATCCAAAGCAGAATCATACAAAATAGTTCCACTCAAAGAAACGTTAATAAGTGAAGTCACTTTAGAACTAAAAGTAGCATCTAAACGATGATTTGGGTCATTAATGTCCCGATAATCCGCAAACAAATTATACCTAGCCTTCAAGTTTAAGTTTTTAGCAAGATTTCTATTTAAATCAGCGGTAATCTGAAAAGCCAGATCATTCTTCACTACTTTACCCTCTTCCACGCCAAACTTAACTCCAGTACCTTTATCTGGATTATTAGGATCTAAATATCTGCCATAGCGTTCAAAATACTGTGCTCCTGTGTATGGCTTTAAGCGATTGTCCAATACGAGGGTCTGACGTGCAGTACCTGTACCTAAGCGTAAGGAGAATGTTGGATCTGGCTTGTACTCCAAACCGAATGATTCCGTGAAATATCCAGGAGCCATAAATGAGGAAATAACACCAGTCACAGAATCACGCCCCCCCTGATCCTTACCATAGGTAAAACGATTATCAAATTGCGACTCAAAAGTTATCGATGTATAGATCGCCCAACTTTTTGACACTTTATAAGAAAGCTTATTATCCCAAAATATACGGTCATAATTTGGTTTTGCAATTTGGTTTTCACTTTTTAATTTACCGTATTTGAAATCCATTACAGTAGTAAAATTAAAATTACTCCTATTGTATTCCGATTTTTGATATAAGGATCCCAATATAGCCCAGGAGTTTACCCCCCCTTGTTTCCAGTTCTCACTAAATTGCGCTTGATTAAAATTAATACCAAAACTAGTCCAGTGTTTCCAATAGTTCACTTTCAACTCCAATTTCGGAATAGGAACGTTTATTTTCTTGACCGCAAGCGCTTTATCGTTCAATTCTTGGCTGATAGTACTATCAGGTTTTACACGAAATTCGCGCAAATCTTGGGCATGTGTATCCAGCGTGGATAGCACAAAAACAAAAATAGGTAATAGGTAAAATTTTATATTCATGCTATTTCTCTTTATTTACATCTAGTTTTATATCCGGTAATTCTCGCAAAGGTCGTAAATTTGGGTGTAGTTTAAATATTTCGTACTTACTTTTTATATATTTTACCAATTGATAATGATCATTGCTCGCAATAAAATCATAGGTTGGTCTAAATAACCGCATAAACACTTTTAACTGCTCACCTTCAAGTCCTAACAAATTCCGTACTAATTCTGGTGTAAAATAATAATCTACTATATTTTCTCGGTGCAATTTGTCTAAAAACTGTGTGAAACGCCTTGCATTTTTAGCTTCTTTACTAACCATATTATATAAGGCATCTATACTTAAACCAGCTCCGCCCATTCCGACTGACAATAATTCTTTAGGAGCAGCGATATCATACGCTTTTTTATAATCTCTTTTCAATTCATCACGTACATCATCCGGATTTCTTCGTCCGTAAATATGTACTGTTTGGATTTGTTTAATCGTTTCTTTTAGGTTGATTATTAAGGCAACTTGGTTGTTTATTTCTACCGTATCTGCATTATAACCCAGTTTTCTAAATTGCAATCGATCCCCAGGCAAAACTTGAATTTTAAACTCCCCCCTGGAATTATTATAAATAGCTTCCTGAGTACGTAAATTCTTAACATACACTTCTCCTAGACGTTGTTTGGTGACCACATCATATACCAGGCCTTCCAGGTCACGCTGAGCATGTGCCCAATGTGGACTGAGAAGCCAACAAAAAATCCATATTAATGCAAAATTTTTCAATACTATAAAACTACATCTTAGTTGAATAGCTTGCTAATATTTAACATCTTTTAATGCCTGTTGTAACTATTTTGATACGACCAAAAGTTGACCAGCATAAATCGTTTCCGAAGTAAGACCGTTCAAATCTTTCAATGTTCCTACAGCCATTTTGTATTTACTCGCTATAGCAGTTAAAGTATCCGATGATTTTACCTCATATATTTGCATTGCTATAGGTTTCTTTATTTGTTCAACCGAAGCGGCAGGTTCTACCTCTGCCTTATGCTCAATGATCTGATCGACCTTTTCTGCGCGTGCAATCAACTCCACAGGTTTTTCAGCTCGGTCGTATTGTTGTAGGTTATATCGTTCGATGAGGTCTATTAAGAGTTCCGGATACCGAGGATTTGTTGCATATCCCGCTTCCTTTAAGCCTTTCGCCCATCCTTTATAATCGTTTTTACTTAATTGAAACAGCTTCTCATAGCGTTTTCGGAGTAAAAATTGAGAATGATCCTTAAACGATTGTTCCGGATTTTCATACACTCGAAAACAATCATTCAAACTATCATCGGGCCTAGTCACTGATTTACCGTTCCAGACTCCGCCACATTTTATTCCGAAATGATTATTCGCATTAGTCGCCAAATAGCTGTTACCATTCCCAGACTCCAATAAAGCTTGTGCCAATTTTATACTTGCCGGAATACCAAAGCGATTCATTTCGTCGATAGCAATTTCCTTATACCGATCGATATACGCTATACCCGTAACCGAGGTGCCCCCCTTATTCTTAGAAGTATTATTGGTATTTCCTGTACGATCTACGTTTGTATTACCCGTTGATGTACCAGGATGTCGTAATGTGCTTTGTTGTTTTGTTCCACAGGAAACAAAAAATATGGCCAATATTAAACTACTGGCCAAAAAGATCTTCTTCATTATTCCAATTATGAAATTAATTAAGATTGGTTTTCTCGTCGAACTTCTCTAAATCGTACCTATCTATCGTAGAAATGACCTTTCTAGACCAATCTCCCGTTTCTGAATAGCCTGATTTAGCGATTCCTTTGATCCATGAAAGGTAATCCTGCGAATCATATTTATCAAATAGCGGTTTTGTTGATTTCCTTCGTTGTAAAAGACCTACAAAATCCCGATAAGAGTCCATGACCGAACCATACCCTTTATACGCAGAGCGAATTTTCTTACTGCTATTTTTACCTTTTATCCCAAAATGGTTATTCAGGTAACGTGCGATTCGGCTATTGCCATACGCACTTTCATGAATTGCAACTGCTAATATCACAGATGCAGGAACTCCTGTTTCTCGCATTAAAGATTGCGCAGCCGTGCTGTGCTGTTCTATATACGTTTTTGTTGTGTAGTCTTGAGCAAATACGCCCAAGGTTCCTAATGTAGTAAGTATACATACCACAAAAATCTTTCTACAGTTTTCTAGCATAAAACTAATTTTCGTTTAACACTACTTTTTGCGTAGCACAAAAAGCCCATCTCGAATTGGCAAGATCAACTTCTCTACCCGATCATCCTTCGCCAATGTTTGATTTAACTCTATAATCTGTTTTGTTTGATTATCCGGATTACTATCAAAAACCTTGCCTTTCCATAAAACATTGTCAATTAAAAGTAATCCTCCCGGTCTAACCCGATCTATTAATAGATTAAAATAATATAGATTTCTCTTTTTATCTGCATCTATGAATACGAAATCAAATATCCCAGCTATGTTTGGAATTAACGTTGCTGCATCTCCAATATGATATTTTATCTGCGCTGAATAATCAGATTCGTCAAAATACCCTTGTACACGATCGGCTAATTCCTCATTAATATCTATACTATGCAGTAAACCTGTTGGATGCAAACCTTCCGCTATACAAATACTCGCATAACCTGTAAAAGTGCCAATTTCAAGTGCCAATCTCGGTTGAATTAATTTACTCAACATTGATAACACCCGACCTTGATAATGCCCCGATAACATATGTGGCATTGTTTCCTTTAAATAAGTCTCCCTATTTATCTTTTTCAACAAGCTACTTTCTATATCCGTGCTACCTTCTAAGTAAGCATTTAAACGCTCCGATTCCTCAAACATAGTCTGCAAAGATAAGTATTCAAATGTAAAGAACCATACAGTTTTATATCATTTACTTGATATACAGTCCTTTAATAAGTAACAACCTTCGTTGTTTTGTGGCAAAAACGCCTAAATTACCCGCTATTTATTGAGTAGGACTATCTCTTTTCAGTAAATTACTGATATCAAAACGCACCATATTCCACCCTCATTTTAAAAAAAAATAAACGTACAATTTGCTTTTGTTAAAATGGAATTCTTTCTCCTGAACTTGGATTGATTAGTATATAGCGAACAATTCTGAGCCTAGGCAGGCACACGCTAATGAATAATAAATAAAATTCTGCTGTATCAGAGAGCTGTAATACCGGAATGAATTCCAGCTCTCTAATCGTATCGCAGTATTTATCAATATTTTTGGAAGGCCTTAATCCAGAGATGCCGTAATCAAACGAAGAAATTCAGATCGGGTTACATCATTCTGAAAAGCTCCGGTAAAAGCAGATGTCGTCGTTACAGAATTTTGCTTCTGAACCCCACGCATCGCCATACACATATGTTTACATTCAATCACCACAGCAACACCAGCCGGTTTCAATGTATCTTGAATACAGTCCCTAATTTCATTGGTTAAGCGTTCTTGCACTTGCAATCTGCGCGCAAAAACATCCACTACCCGAGGAATTTTACTTAATCCAACGATGTGTCCATTTGGAATGTAGGCAATATGTGCCTTTCCAAAAAAAGGCAGCATGTGGTGCTCACACATCGAATATACCTCGATATCTTTCACGACCACCATTTGGCTATATTCCTCTTCAAACATCGCGCTACGCAGCACCTCTGCTGGATTAACATCATAGCCGTGCGTTAAAAACTGCAAAGCTTTTCCCACGCGCTCGGGAGTTTTCAATAAACCTTCGCGATTAGGATCTTCCCCTAAAGCGGATAAAATATCTTTATAATGAGAGGCAATCCGTTCGACATTCTTTTGATTATATTGATCGATCTTCAGATAGCCCTCTTGTTCCTCGTCTTCAAATTGATGTAATTTGCTCATATTTTTACTTTGCAATAAATTATTCCCCGAAGTACTCGACATAATTATTCTCTGTTTCGTGCAGTCTTACCGCATGTAACAGTACGTTTTCCTGTTCAAAAAATGGTTTCAAAATGTGAAATATCTCGATAGCAATCACTTCCGTAGAAGCCATTTTACCTTTCATAAAATCCACATCCAAATTCACATTTTTATGATCCAATTTATCGATGACCTCTTGCAAAATAATTTCTTTCATTCGCTTTAAATCTATCAAAAAACCCGTCTGCGGATTAACATGGCCCTTAACGGTCACAAACAAATCATAATTATGACCATGCCAATTCGGGTTTGAACAATTTCCAAAAACTCGTTCGTTTTCTTCTGCTGACCAATCCTCACGGTATAGTTTATGAGCTGCATTAAAGCGTTCTCGTCGTGTTATATAAATCATATGAACAAAGATAAGCCAAATAAACGTAAATTAGTATTTTATCCCATGATTATGAAGTTGCTCATTGTTGCTGCCACAGAATTAGAAATCACCCCCTCCATTCCATTACTGCTTGAGCATCAAGTAGATTACTTAATTACGGGAGTAGGAATGGTTGCAACGGCATTTGCATTAGGTTCCCAATTGTCAAAAAAATCCTATGATTTACTCGTCAATGTAGGCATAGCGGGCAGCTTTTCAGTTGCTCATCAAATTGGTGAACTTTATAAGATTAAAACCGATCAAATATTTCAATTTGGGGCAGAAAATAAAGAGGAATTTATTTCTATTGAACATTTGGGTTTTGGTCATGCCCTATTCCATGAACTTTTACCTCCCCAGACTTTACCTAGCTCCTTTTACGAGATGCCCTATTCCAATGCCATTACAGTCAATACCGTGCATGGAAACACCCAAAGCATCCATAAAATTTTAGAGACGATGGATCAGGATTTGCTCGAAAGTATGGAAGGTGCTGCATTTTTCTATGCCAGTAATACCCGTAAAATACCGGCCATCCAAATACGTGCAATTTCTAATTATGTCGAAGAGCGGAATGTCTCCCTTTGGAATATCCCTATGGCCATAATTAATCTCAACAATTGGCTTCAGTCCTTTGTTTTAGCCACACAAACCAAAGCCAACTTCTAAAATTTATTGCAATCGATAGTTTACGTATAAAATCCTAGCTGAAAGCTACTTTTTTTCGAGAAAATATAGTACTTTTGCCTAATCTAAACAAAGACATTATCTGAAATACTGATGAGAGAAATACAATTCAGAGAAGCGCTTCGTGAAGCTATGAACGAAGAAATGCGCAAAGATGACACTATATTTTTAATGGGCGAAGAAGTCGCGGAATATAATGGTGCTTACAAAGTAAGTCAAGGTATGCTTGATGAATTTGGCCCTAAACGCGTTATCGATACCCCAATTGCCGAATTAGGTTTTACGGGTATTGGTGTAGGTGCTGCGATGAACGGTTTAAGACCTATCATCGAATTCATGACTTTTAACTTTTCATTAGTAGCCATTGACCAAATTATCAATGCTGCTGCTAAATTACACCAAATGAGCGGTGGACAATTTTCTTGTCCTATCGTTTTTAGAGGTGCTACAGGTAATGCTGGTCAGTTAGCAGCTCAACACTCCCAAAACTTTGAGAATTGGTATGCCAACACACCGGGATTAAAAGTAGTAGTTCCTTCCAATCCTTACGACGCTAAAGGTTTATTGAAATCTGCTATTATAGATCCAGATCCGGTTATTTTCATGGAGTCTGAAGTGATGTATGGCGATAAAGGAGAAGTTCCTGAAGAGGAATATTACCTGCCTATTGGAAAAGCAAATACCATTAAAGAAGGTACCGATGTTACGGTTGTATCTTTTGGGAAAATGATCTCTCGTGTTGTTCTTCCAGCAGTTGAAGAATTAACCAAACAAGGGATTAATGTAGAATTGATTGACTTACGCTCGGTACGTCCTATTGATTTTCCTGCGATTATTGATTCCGTTAAGAAAACAAACCGTTTAGTAATTGTTGAAGAAGCGTGGCCTTTAGCTTCCATTTCTTCAGAAATTACTTTCCATGTTCAAAAACATGCTTTTGATTATTTAGATGCGCCTATTACTCGTGTTACTTCAGCAGATGTACCATTAGGTTATGCACCTACATTAGTTGAAGCATCTTTGCCAAGTATAGAAAAAGTGGTGAAAGCCATTAAAGAAGTTGCTTATATCAAAAAGTAATCTTTTTATAAAATAAGATATAAAAGCCCTTGCAATATATATTGCAAGGGCTTTTTTTTAAGAATTATTAGCGGAGAAGCCCAGCTACTTCCTCTAGCGTAAAACGAGGAATAGGATCCCCATTAAGAAGATTTGACCTCAGTAATTGCCATTAAAAAGTAAAAATATTCTTGAAATACAATTCATACGTCCAGCAAAAAGCCCCAATCGTAATTCAAACGATTGGGGCTTTTTATTCGCTTATATACTAGCTTAATTACAAATATTAAGCATTAACTTCTGATTGGTATGCTTCCGAAGATAACAAAGCATCTACATCTGCAGGGTTTGTTAATTTTACACGGATTATCCAACCTTCACCATATGGATCAGAGTTTACCAATTCTGGGGAAGCATCGATCGCATCATTAACCGTTAGAACTGTTGCATTAACTGGCATAAACAAATCAGAAACTGTTTTTACAGCTTCGATTGTACCAAATACCTCATTTGCCACAACTTCTTCACCAATCGTATTAATATCTACAAATACGATATCGCCTAGTTCACGTTGAGCAAAATCTGTAATACCAATTACAGCCTCATCACCTTCTACACGAATCCATTCGTGATCTTTGGTGTACTTTAATTCAGAAGGAAAATTCATCTTTATTTATTTGATTTACGCCCAAAAATAGGATTAAGAAAGGAGATTACAAAAGTTATTGTATTTTTATATAATGAATCCTGCTATCGCCAAACTTCAACATATTACCCAAAAGCACGAACGTTTAATTATAGGATTAATGTCTGGGACCTCGCTAGATGGCTTAGATATTGCCTTATGTCAAATTTCAGGCGCAGGCCATGCCTCAAAAATAAAGCTGCTACACTTTATTACCATGCCCTTTGAATCCGATTTTAGAAATCGAATCCGAACAATATTTGCCAAAAGAACAATAGACCAACAAGTCTTTTCCGGCTTACACGCACAAATTGGTCAAGTTCATGCACAACTTGTATTAAAAGCCCTAGACGAATGGGGAATAGCGCCCGAAAACATCGATTGTATTGCTAGTCATGGACAAACCGTTTATCATGCGCCTATTTCCTTAACGCATGACGAAACTTACCCCAACAGCACCTTACAAATAGGCGACGGTGATCATATCGCAGTAAAAACGGGAATTATCACCCTTTCAGATTTCAGACAAAAACATATAGCTGCTGGTGGCGAAGGTGCCCCATTAGCGGCATATGGTGATTACCTCTTATTTGGGCATCCCACAGAAACCCGAATCCTATTAAATATCGGCGGAATTTCCAATTTCACTTATATTCCATCCAAGGATCTAAATCAGCAGACTTATGCCACCGATTTAGGACCTGGAAATACCTTGATGAATCAATATATGCATATGCATTATGGAAAAGAAATGGATGAAAACGCAGAAACCGCTTCCCTAGGAAAGATTAATCAACTCCTTTTAAATCAACTTATGGAAGAGCCTTTTTTAAACTTGGATTTTCCAAAAACAACTGGTCCCGAACTTTTTAATATTAAATATTTCGAGGAAATATTAGCAAAGACCGAATTAAGCTCCCTTAGCCCTGAGGATATTATGGCGACATTAAATGCCTTTACAGCGCAGTCCATCACACAAGCTATTCAAAGGGCTATTCAGTCTATTAAAAACTTCAAGATCTATGTAAGTGGAGGAGGATTGCATAATCCCCTGTTGATGAAACAATTAAAGGAGGCATTTCCCCATGCGCTACTTTCCTTTGAACATTTAGGGATAAACCCGGATGCAAAAGAAGCCTGCTTGTTTGCTATACTATCCAATGAAACCCTGGTCGGATCCCCAGCAAATGTCACACAAATACACAATGCTCCAGCAGTATGTATGGGCAAAATTTCGTTGCCCTATTGATCTAATGCTTGATGAATGTATTGTTTGAAAGGAATCATCCGTTCATATTCATGGATCACCTGCTCCAATGCGTTTGAAGATTCCATTTCTTGTTTAGTAAAGGTTTTATGCAAAATAAAACTTCTGTTTTTCAACAGCTCAATATGCTCATGTTGGGCATCATAACCCACGGGTGGTCGCTGAAGTTTATCCTCCGACGAAAGATCTGAAGTCTTCCACCCTCCTTTAGCTAAGGCCTCCAAAAACGCCGCAGCATTGTAATCAATCTCTTGCCTTATGGAATCCAAATGTTGCTTCTCTGGCCTCCAATAGCCTACTGCAACAAACGTTTCGCTAGGTTCTATGTGAATATAGTATTCAGGCCCTGCTAACTTACGCCCGTCTAAAGAAATACCCGCTGCAAACCAATTTTTATACGGGTCCTTATTTTTGGAAAAACGTACATCCCGATAGATTCTAAATAAACATTTCTTTGCTGGAATTTCCTCGGTAATATGCGGGTCTAATTTAGAAAGTCCAAGAATAAGTCCCTCAATAAATTGAAGCACATTTGCTAAAGCCGCATCATATTCACCCTTGTGTTCCTGAAACCAGTCCCTATTATTATTTTCCTTCAATGAAGTTAAAAATTCAAACGTCGATTTATTTATTTGCATAATTCTATAGCATATTTAAAAGCACAAATACCAAAGGTCCGGCGATTAACAAACCGTCAAAACGATCAAGAAATCCTCCATGTCCTGGAAGAATATGCCCAGAATCTTTTATACCCAGGCTTCTTTTCAACATGGATTCCACCAAATCACCTAAAGTCCCAAAAACACCTATCAGCACAGCAACTGTGGCCCATTCCATTTTCGTCAATGTGCCAAAATACTGCTGCAAATTTAAAGCCACTAATACCGCTAAAGCAAGCCCACCAACAAAACCTTCCCAGGTCTTATTTGGACTAATCCGTTCAAATAGCTTAGTTCGCCCAAAGGCCCTACCAGACAAATAGGCTCCTGTATCATTTGACCAAAGCATAATTAAAAATCCCAAGGGTAAATAAGGATTAAACGTTCCTGAAATAAAACCCAAGCCGATAAAAAATATAAAAGGAACTGTACCGTATAAAACGCCCAAAAAAGTATACGCAATATCATGAAAAGGCTGTTCTCGTTTTAAAAATAAAGAACACAAATAGACTAAACTAAGACAAGGAATACTTAATAAGAGGTATTTACTACTGATCGCATTTAAAAAATAAGCACTCGCTAATAAGGACAACAGCAGAGAGGACAATAAGCCGACGGCCATTAACGGTTTTGTCTGATTATTCTTACTAATATCGTAAAACTCCTTGGTCGAAAATAGACCCACTAAACTAAAAAAGGCAGCAAATACATAGCCATTGTAAAGCGTTGCTGCAACCAATACTAAAACAAAAAATATCCCCGTAATCGCTCTAGTTTTCATTTTCTAAATCTTCCTCTCCAAAACTATCCATTAAGGCTATCGCCTCCAATTCATGCTCCTGATCAACGTATAATTCTATATTTCCAAAGAAATACGAAGAGTCTTGTTTATTTAATACTACAGCAGGCACATTATTCTCAATTAACATTTGTTTGATAATTTCTGCTCTAACAGCATCTTTAAACGTGGCGGCTTTAATCCAGTTACTATTCATAAGTTAATTTTTTTTGGCGTATCGTATAAAAATAATATCCTAAACCAATCATCAGTATGGCACTCATACCATAGATCCAAAAGGAATAAGGCGCTGATTGTTGCAATTCGGAAAATGATTTTCCATTTTTAAAATAATAAAAAGCAATTAAGGTGACGGAAAAATTATTGACAAAATGACCAAAAACAGCCAGCCAAATATTCCCACTCCAATACAAACTATATCCAAAAATTACCCCCAAAAACATCCGGGGTAAAAATCCATAAAACTGCAAATGTATAGCAGAAAATACGATTGCAGTAAACCAAATGGAAAGGTGAGGATTTTTGAACAAGGAATTAAATATTGTTTGAATCGACCCTCGGAAATAAAACTCTTCCACGATGGCAGGAACCACCGCCATTACCAAGATATTAAGTAATAAAAACTTGATATCCCCGACCATGACCATTTTTTCAATCACCAAGGCCATCGCTTGTTCCTTTTCATACATCCAAGATTCTAAGTCTTGGAAAGCCTCTGGAAGACTCAACTGTTGATTCCATAAACCTATTAATTCCATAAATGGATTACTTACCAGCAAAAAGAAGAATAAAACTAGGGCGTATAACCCTATTTGCTTCTTTTGAACCTTAAAATATTGCACATGGGGTTCTTCCAATTTTTGAAGCCACAGGGATGGTAATAAAAAAGTCCCAATACTCCCTGTCAATAAAGAGCCATATAAAAAAGTTTTAGAGTCCGTTTGCAACAAATCCGTTATACCCGAAAGTCCCTGTTGCAAGCCCCCATTTAACAACCAGTAACTAATTACAAAAAGAAATTGACTTAAAAAGGTACATACTAAGGTAAGAACCAGTAATAACATGAAAGAATACCAAGGAGAGGGAGCTATTGATTGTCTCATAACAGGTGTACGATTTATCAATTTAGCTGACAGCCATCATCTGAACAGGTATTTTCGGAATTCCCAGCAGGAATAATTTGAATGGGCTGATTGCTCGCTTTCCATTCACTATGAGCATTGCTTAGCACTTCCACAAAATTTTGTGTTGGTTGTGCACCAGACAGCGCATATTTCCGATCAAACAAGAAGAAAGGCACCCCTCGAATACCTATGTTTTTTGCTTCTTGAATGTCTTGATTAAAGGCATAGGTTTCGGTTCCTTGGACTAAAGCTGTCTCTAGCAATTCGCTATCCAAAGAAGCATCTTTGGCAATTTGCTTAAGCACCGATAGATCTTCAATCTGCAAGCCAAGAACAAAATGTGCTTCAAATAATTTCTCTTTTACTAAACTTGCTTTTCCAAATTTCGCTGCAAAATGAATTAATTCATGTGCTTTTCTCGTGTTGGCAGGTTGGTTTGTATCAAAGTTAATGGTCAATCCAGCCTTTGCAGCCATATCTACCACTTGTTTCGTCATGCCCTTTGCTTCCGCTACAGACATGCCTTTACTTCGACTTAATAAATCATAAACGGTATCCCCAGAAAAATAGTGATATTCGGGATTCAACTGATAACTACGATAGGTAATCTGAAGTTCTTCACGAAATGAAACTTCCTGTAAAGCATCTTCAAAATGATGTTTCCCAATGTAGCAGAAGGGACACATAATGTCTGACCATATTTCAATTTGCATGTTCAAAATTAATCTTTTAATGCCATTAAAACGAATCGAAGCTCCTAGTTTAGTAGGAGCTTCGAAGATGTTTTTATTTTACACGAACCGGATCTGCCGGTTTTTTCAATTCCTGATATGGATAGGTTTTCATTTCTTCCAATAACAATTGAACCGTTTTTTCCAATTGTGGATCTTTACCCGACAACAATTCTTTAGGCGTTTGTTCTACGAATACATCAGGAGCAACTCCTTCATTTTCGATAATGTAGTTTCCTTTCAGGTCAAACACCCCAAAATTTGGTGCGGTTACTGAACCCCCATCTAATAGTGGAGGGTAGCCCGAGATACCCACTAATATCCCCATTGTGGTTCTTCCTACTAGTTTTCCTAAGCCTTTAAATCGGAACATATAAGGCATCATGTCGCCTCCAGATCCTGCGTTTTCATTGATAATCATCGCTTTTGGCCCAAAAATCCCATTCCCTGGGGTCGTGAAACTTTTTCCATCTCGAATGCCCCATCCGGAAATCAATTCCCTAGACAATAAATCTATTACGTAATCGGCCACGGATCCACCGCCGTTGTTCCGTTCATCCAACAACAAGGCTTTCTTGTCCATTTGCGAAAAGTAATAGCGATTAAAAGAGGTGTATCCATCCCTTCCTGTGTTTGGCATATACACATAAGCGATTTGTCCTTGACTTAGTTGATCTACTTTCTTGCGATTGCTTTCTACCCAATTTTGACGGCGTAAAGCCACTTCACTACCGAAAGAAATCGGTTTCACCACCACATCTTTGGCATCAGCCATTGTCGGCTTATCACTTACCTTTAAGCTGATTTGTTTATCCACGGTATTATCAAATAAACTGTAAATATCCATGTCTGCCGTAAGTTCTTTGCCATTCACCGCAAGAATATACATCCCTTCTTGAATATTCAACCCTGGCTCATCTAATGGCGCTTTAAAGGAAGGATTCCAATCCATACGATGGTATATTTTATGAATCTTATACCTGCCATTTTCCAAGGTATAATCAGCACCTAAAACTCCCGCACTCACAGAAGGGGCTGAAGGTTCATCCCCAGGATAAATATAACTATGACCAACCACTAGTTCCCCCAACATTTCATTCATTAAATAACTTAAATCCGAACGATGGTTGACATGAGGTAAAAACTTCTCGTATTTTTTCTTCACAGCGTTCCAATCTGCTCCATGCATGTTCTCTACATAGAAAAAGTCTTTTTGCATCGCCCACACTTCATGAAATATTTGTTTCCATTCTTGCGCTGGGTCTACCAAAACTTTGATATTATCAAGTTTCAATTTACCCATTTCACCCGAAGCCTTCTGACCCGCGTTAACGATAAAGTAACCTTGTCTATTTGAAAATATCATTTGCTTACCATCTGCACTGATTCCGTAGCCATTCGCATTTTCAACTAAAGATTTCTCTTCCAGCTTATTCCAATCGAAGGAATAAATAGTACCTGAACGCATATACATCAATTGATTCTCTACAGAACCATTAAAGCCATACGATCCCGTAGGTATTGGTAAAGCCTGAATACGGCTATTGATGTTTGCAAAATCTACTTTAATATCCTTAGATTTTTCTTTTGCAGCCGCCTCTTCTTTATCTTTTTCTTCTTTACTCTTTTCGTCCTTGCTGTCCTTTTTCTTATCTTCTTTCTTTTCTTTGTTCGGCTCTTCTTCCTTTACTTTTTCCTCATCACTTTCATTCTTAAACACCGAAGAGGTTTCGCTAGACAATAAAAAGGCATAGGTATTATACTGTGGTCTACGATCATAAGCAGTCATGTGTAGGCCCGAATTGGTCAATCCAACATCTGTACTGCTGCTAAACACCAAGTATTTTCCATCTCTACTGAATTCTGGATTACCCACATCACTCATTCCATCGGTAATCTGATGCGTCTGTTTGCTGTCCAAATTATACATGAACACAGCGCTCACGCCATTTTTCAAGGTTTTGATGTAAGAAATCCATTTAGAATCTGGAGACCAACTTCCTTGAAAAGCATTATACGATCTGCCGGTGGTTGAGCCTAATAGATCCGAATCCACTTTTACCACTTGTTTGGTTTCAATATTGATATAAAACAAGTTTAGGTGCGCGTCGTTAAAAAATAATTTCTTGCTATCTGGAGACCAAGAAGGCGAAAAATAATAGAAATCATTCCCCAAACTAAAATATTGAGGTTCATCCGTCGCTTTTTGGTCCCTTAGTACCAATTCAAATTTTCCGTTTTTATCCGATAAATAAGAGATCCACTTTCCGTTTGGAGACCAGGAAGGATATCGCTCATGACTTCCAGGAGCGTTAGATATATTTCTAGCATCCCCTTTTTCCTTAGGTACGGAGTAAATCTCTCCTCGACTTTCAAACAGGGCGCGTTGTCCGGTTGCTGAAATACCATATCCTCGAATATCACTATTCATATCGACATAATGCGGTCTTTTATACATCGCATCCGCTTGAATTTGAATAGCTAAGGTCTTTTTATCTTTAGATTTTGTATTCAGTATATGAATTTTCCCTGCCTGCTCATACACCAATTCATTTCCTCTTCCTTGCAATGTACGGACATCGTAATCATTGAAATTCGTCAATTTCTCAATTTTCTTACTTTTGGTATCGTATTGAAATATGTTGACTATTTTTTCCCTGTCGGACAAGAAATAGACCTGATCTCCTAACCAAATCGGTTTTACATCATTGCAATTTTCACCCGGGATAATTTCAATGTCTTGAGTTTTGGTGTCAAAAATCCAAATAGATGGCATACCACCACCACGATAACGTTTGAAAGCTACTCGATCGCGTTCCGTAGGGTCGGTGTTTTTTATGTATGCCCAATATCTTCCATCTGCCGAAGGAGAGCCTTGATAGGCTTCAGGCATCATCAATGGTTGATTAAATGATGGGTCCAATTTACTTTTGTACAATCTAGACCCTAGGGAATAGGTCAATTCTCGGGTAGTGGTGAAATAAACTTCCTCATTTGAAATCCATCCGCGAAGAACATCCGCAGAAGGATGGGTGGTTACCCGTTTTGGTGTACCTCCCTGTACAGGAATGACATAAACATCTGTGTTTCCATCATAATTTCCAGTAAAAGCAATTTGATTACCATCAGGAGAAAATATTGGATTTTGTTCTACGGCAGGATTTACCGTTAAACGTCTTGGATTTTGACCATTTTTATCTGCCACCCAAATATCACCAGCATACACAAATGTCACGTGGTTTTCACTAATACTGGGGTTTCGAAGTAATAAGGTCTCACCTGTCGGCTGAGCATAACTCATGGGTGCCACCGCTAGGGCAAGAATGGTGAATATATTTTTTAGCATAAACTTGAATTGGTATTTAAAATAAAAATAGAAATAAATTGATAAGCGATAAAATATTATTCCATAATCACTCAAATTTTACGAAATATATACGGTTTATCCTGCAAATAGCTAAAAAATAAACGTTAGCCGAACTCTCCTTTCCAAATAAGGCTATGCAGCATCTGCTTGAAGATTTCATCGCCCCTTCTATGCATGATCCGCGGATCTCCTTCGGATCTCCTACCTATTTCTCCGAATGAGATCCGATCAAGATCCGAAGGAGATTCATTGGAGATGTGTCAAAAAGAAAATGATTATTTACCTCATTCCTACATACAAGGGCACAAAAAAAGCCAGTAAGATACTGGCTTTTACAAATTTTTTAAGAAGTTTTCTATGCCTCCTCTGAAGCAATTTCTTCATCAACTAATAAACGACCGCAATGTTCGCAAATAATAATTTTCTTACGTTGACGAATTTCTGACTGCAACTGAGGTGGTATTTTGTTATGACAGCCTGAACAGCTATCACGTTCAATAGATACGACAGCAAGTCCGTTACGGAAAGATCTACGTAATTTCTTGATCACTTTTAACAAACGATCTTCGATTAATTTTTCAGAATCCGTTTCTTCTTTCACTAATTGATCTTCTTCAATTTGAGTTTCTGAAGTAATGGTTTCTAATTCCTTTTGCTTGCCTGCCAATTCGCTTTTGCTGAAATCTACATTGTTTACAGTTGCTTCATAAGCTTCTGATTTACTTTTGATTTCAAATTCAGCTTCACGAATACGTTTTTCACATACTTGAATCTCTAACCCTTGAATTTCAATTTCTTTCGAAATTGCATCGTATTCACGGTTATTCTTCACTTCATTTAATTGTGTTTCGTATTTTTTAATTGCCGCCTGCGCATCTTTGATCATGTTTTTGCGCTTAACAATAGAATCTTCCAATTCATCTAATTCATTACGAATCTTTTCGATACGGGTGTCAAGACCAGCGATTTCATCCTCTAAATCTGCTACCTCAATCGGTAGTTCTCCACGTACTTGGCGTATTTTGTCAATCTTCGTTTCGATAGATTGCCATGCCCATAAAGCTTTTAATTTTTGTTCTACGGTTTGTTCCATTAACTGTAGTATTTTATTGGATTTGTGTCTATTTCTGTCAATAAGACAGCAAAGTTAGCAAATTTTTTCTGAATTATCTCTAACAATAATTCTTGTGTGAATTGTTCGCTTTCATAATGTCCTATATCTGCGATGATAATATCCTCCTCAGCATCAAAGAATTCATGATATTTATAATCGGCCGTAATGAATATATCCGCTCCAGATCGCTTAGCGTCGGCTAATAAAAATCCACCTGCCCCACCACATACGGCAACCCGTTGGATTGGTTTATTAAATAATTTGCTGTGTCGAATGACATTAACTTTTAGTTTATCTTTTAACAAGGCTAAGAAATCTTGTTCTTGCATGGGCGACTGCAGATTCCCAATAGCACCTGATCCAACTTGAGCATGGCTGTTTTCCAAGCTAATCAGGTCATAGGCTACCTCCTCATAAGGATGGGAGGCATACAGTGCCAAAATAAGTTTGCGTTCTAGGTTGGAAGGGAAAATGACTTCTATTTTAGTTTCTTCTACGCGCTCTTGAACACCTATTTCACCAATGCTCGGGTTCGCTCCTGCCAATGGTCTAAAAGTACCGTAGCCCGCTGTATTATAAGAACACTCATCATAAGCACCCACTGATCCGGCCCCGGCATCAAAGAGTGCGCTTCTTACCGCTTCTACATGTGCTCTAGGAACAAAAACAACCAGTTTTTTAAGCAAGTTCTTCTTCGGTTTTAGTACTGCATGTTGCAGCAGTCCCAAACGTTCAGCGATTTTAGAACTAACTCCCCCATAAATATTGTCCAAATTCGTATGTATCGCATAGATTGCAATATCATTTTTTATAGCCTTAAGAATCGTACGTTCGATATAATTCGATCCATTCAATCGCTTTAAACCTGAAAAAATAATGGGATGGTGGGCAATAACTAGATCGCAGCCCTTTGCTATCGCATCATCAATTACCGCTTCCGTACAATCCAATGCGATTAATGCTTTCTCAATCTCTTGATTCGGATGACCGACCAACAAACCGGAATTATCGTAACTCTCTTGATAAGCTAATGGAGCTATGGTTTCTAAATAATTAGTTAACTCACTAATTTTCATCTTCTACTTGATTTTTTTGTTGATTATTTAACCAGATATTGTGTTCTACAATTAAATCTTTAAATTGGTTTATTTTAATCCAATAAAGGATAAAATAAACAAGAACGACGATTAAACACAATAGCTGCACAAAATTGGGGAAGGGAAAGAAACTAACCAAAAATGCCCAAGAATATAACATGCCCGATGAAAACCCAGGATTTTCTTCGACGGCAATTTTACGATCAAAAAATTCATTATTTAACGAATAGGACAATCGCTTAGCCACTTCAAAATTCCAATACATATTAAATAAAGGAATTGCTAAAAACCAAGCTTGATTGGGTATCATCACTTGATTGTCTTTATGAATAAGCATGAGGGTTTTTCGTATGCTATTTGCAAATAACAACCACATCAATAGAATTATTCCATATATAAACACACTCAACCGTTTAAGCTCTTCTAGGAGCTCTGGGGACATTTCTTCTGACATTTATTTTTCTTTTAATAGCACGCTTACTAATTCTTTTGTTTGACTTCGTTGTGGGTTATGATCGCCCAACATGGTCAACGTCTTCCATTGGTATAATTTTGCCCTTTGGTAAAAATAATAGAAATCATCTTTTTCTATATCCTTTTCATAAGTTAGGATATAAGTACTCGGAATTTGTTTTCTTTTCGGATTACTTAAAGAGACTTTTTCTTTCATACTTGCTAAGGGATGGGGCACATCTCTTGGAAATGAATTGTTGTCTTTTTCCCAAAATGGCTCCACATATACTTGGTCCTTACTGTGCATAAGTGCGGCATTGGGGCCATTACTGACAAAAAAATCGATGCTTTCTCCATGTTCAGGAAGAAAGGCATCTAGGTAGATTAATCGTTGTATTCGTTCTGGAATACGGTCCGCAACTGCTGTAATGACCATCCCTCCATAACTATGACCTACTAAAATTACATCCTCCAATTGATCAAATAAAATGGTATTCAAGACATCCTTAACATGAGTACTTAAGTTTACTTGTGGATTAGCCAAGTGAACACGTTCCCCTAAGCCTGTAAGATTTACCCGATAAACTTCTGCTCCTGCTTCTTGTAAGGCTAATGCTGTTTGCTTAAAACTCCATGATCCTCCCCATGCCCCATGCACAAGTACATAGGTCGGTGGTTTTGCCCAAACCATTTGTATGGAAAGTAGGCATATTAACAGGACATATTTGATCATTTTCATGCAATAGCATTAGGAGATTAACTCGCAGAAAGTATAAATATACATGGTTTTTTATGTAAATCTATATTCGTTTTTGACCACATACTTAAGGTTTGGGTAAAAATGTATTCATCTTCCGCTGTTAAATTACAAGCAATACACAGTTTCGTCGTTGGTTTGCCTGTTTTAATCAGATCAATAAGCATTTGGTTATTGCGGTAAGGCGTCTCTATAAAAATATGTGCACTCTGATCTTTAGTACTTTGGGATTCTAACTCTTTTATTTTCTTATTGCGAGCGGCTTTATCAATTGGTAAATAGCCATGAAAAGCAAAGGATTGTCCATTGAAGCCCGAGGCCATCAACCCTAACATAATGGAACTTGGGCCTACCAAAGGAATAACTTGTATCCCCCTTCGATGTGCTTCTGCTACAACATCTGCCCCAGGATCTGCCACTGCAGGACAACCCGCTTCCGACATGAGCCCAAGGTCTGAGCCCGCTGATATGGATTTAAAAACCTGATTAAAATCTAATTTTTCTCTCGCGTGTTTTCCGTAGTCATGAAAAACCAATTCACTTTGAGGCGTTTTCAAGCCAGCTTCTTTTAAAAATTTTCTTGCGGTTTTTTCATTTTCAACAATATATTCTTTTACTTGTTGAATGATGTCTTGGTGCAACCAAGTATAAGAAGCTTTTTCTGAATGTTCAGCTAAGGGAACAGGAATGAGATACAAACAACCTTTTGCCATTTTACAAACCTAGCTAATTTTTACCTATTTATAATTGACATTGAAATTATGAGCTAAAATTACTTCCTCCTATCCATCATAATACAAGAAGCGCTTTTGCTGAAAAAAGTCGAAAATTTTTATTTTTAACCCTAATGTAATATTTATGTCGAAAAACATTATATTCGAGTAAAGAATAGTCTATAAAATTTGCTCAAAATTATACAATTAATATATTTGGCTGACTATGACTACACAGATTACCTCAGGCGTAAAGATTTCAGTTGAATCCACCTATCAATCGGAATATTCCAATCCGGATCAGGGTCATTTTATGTATGCCTATCGGATTACCATTGAAAATCTGAGTGAGCATACGGTACAACTCGTTAGACGGCATTGGAACATCTTTGATTCCATAGGTACTCATAGTCAAGTAGATGGTGATGGGGTGGTTGGAGAACAACCCATATTACAGCCTGGTGATACCCACCAATATGTTTCTGGTTGTAATTTAAAAAGTGAGATGGGTTTTATGGAAGGATACTATGAAATGATTCGTGAAATAGACCATTCCATTTTTCATGTTCATATCCCCAGATTCAATCTGATTGCTTCTTACAGGCATAATTAAGCCCATATTAGTCAATTTACTGTATACTTTTTGTATAATAGAACGCATCCTAACAAATATTTAATAATTTTGTGCTTGGATTATTACGTCAAAACGATAACGTGAGTATTTTAAGCACAGAACAAGTTAGTCATTCATTTAATGATAAATGGCTTTTTACAGATTTACATTTTGCATTGCAAAAAGGAGATCGAGTAGCCTTAGTAGGCATTAATGGAACAGGTAAATCTACCTTATTAAAGATATTGGCTGAAATTATTGTTCCTAACAAGGGCAGGGTCGTAAAAGAAAAAGGCCTAAAAGTAGGATACTTACATCAAGATCCTGATTTTTCCAATTTGAATACGATAAATGATTTCATATTCAGTGCTGAAAATGAACAACAGCAATTAATCAAAGAATATGAACAACTTATTGAAAACCAAGAAGTTGACACAAAACGTTTTTTAGATATCACTGAAAAACTGACCGCATTGAACGCTTGGGAATATGAAAATAATATCAAAACGATTCTAAATCGTTTTCAAATCAGCAATTTCAATCAATCTATAGCAACATTGAGTGGTGGTCAGAAAAAGCGATTAGCATTAGCGAAATTACTTATTGATGAACCTGATATTTATATATTAGATGAGCCAACCAACCACTTGGATATTGAGACCATAGAATGGTTGGAAAAATTGCTGACTACCGGAAAAAAAACAGTTCTACTTGTTTCCCATGACCGTTACTTCTTAGATAATATTTGTACCGAAATTAGGGAGTTAGATCAGGCTCAAATGTTTCTATACAAAGGAAACTACGCCTATTTTCTAGAGAAAAAAGCCGAACGCGAAGCTAACAATATTTTAGCGGCTGATAAGGCTAGAAATCTTTGGAGAAAAGAATTAGATTGGATGCGCAGACAACCCCAGGCTAGAGGAACTAAAGCAAAGGCTCGGATAGAATCGTTTTACGACTTAGAGGAAAAATCTAAAGGTCCTCGCAAAAAAGATCTGGTTGAACTAAGTGTTAAAGTTTCCCGTCAAGGAAACAAAATATTAGAATTGGATCAGGTATCTTGTATACTGCAAGACAAACTGATTATCGAAGATTTTAGTTACATCTTTAAAAAAGGAGACCGTATTGGTTTAGCCGGTAAAAATGGTAGTGGAAAAACAACGTTCTTAAACTTAATTACGGGCCATCTCTCCCCTACCTCAGGAACGATCGATGTTGGGGAAACAACAAAATATGGCTACTATAAACAAGAGGGATTAGCTGCTAAAAACAACGAACGAGTATTAGATGTGGTAAAGAATATAGCTGACTACATCGAAATGAAAAATGGAGAAGTAATTACAGCCTCCCAATTGTTAACCAAATTTTTATTTCCTCCGGAAAAACAATTTGGTATGGTTCAGAAATTGAGCGGTGGAGAAAGAAAACGATTACAGCTAATGCGTGTGCTCATGGCGAATCCTAACTTTCTTATACTCGATGAGCCATCAAATGATTTAGACATCGACACATTAAATGTACTGGAAGAATTTTTAGAAAACTTTCCAGGTATCCTAATCTTAGTTTCACACGATCGATATTTACTAGACAAACTTACTGAACAGTTATTTATTTTTAAAGGCAATGCAGAGGTTATCATTTACAACGGTAATTATGCAGATTTCAAATTAGAACAAGAAGTTTTAAATAAAAAACCGGAAAAGAAAGTCGAAGAACCAAAACCGGTTGAGAAAAAACAGAAGATCAGTTTTAAAGAACAAAAAGAATTTGAAAATTTAGAAAAAGAAATAGAAGATCTAGAACTAGAGATACAAAAAAATACGATAAAACTATCTGAATCCAGCGACCACATTGAGTTACAAAAAATCGCTGAACAGGTGGAATTATTAAAAAACAATTTAGAAACAAAGTCTGAGCGCTGGCTTGCTTTGGCAGAATTAATGTAAGATAGTTTCACGTGAAACTTCCAAAAGAGTTCCACGTGAAACCAGAACAAAGAATATGTTTAAAAGATATAATGTTATTGTCGTTGGTGCGGGACACGCAGGCTGTGAGGCAGCAGCTGCGGCGGCAAACTTAGGTTCATCCGTCTTGTTGATCACTATGAATATGGGAGTAATTGCACAAATGAGTTGCAACCCAGCCATAGGTGGTGTAGCTAAAGGACAAATCGTTCGTGAAATAGACGCGATGGGTGGATATACTGGAATAATTGCAGATAAATCAACTATACAATTCCGCATGCTCAACCTGTCTAAAGGACCGGCTATGTGGAGTCCAAGAACTCAAAACGACCGAATGCGTTTTGCTGAAGAATGGAGATTACAATTGGAATCCATCCCTACTTTAGATATGTGGCAGGATACCGTAAAAGAAGTTATTGTAGAAGGCGATAGAGCAGCTGGAGTGGTAACCTCACTAGGTATACGCATAGAGGCAGATGCCGTGGTACTAACCAATGGTACTTTCTTAAATGGCGTAATACATATCGGTGAGAAAAAGTTTGGCGGAGGTCGTACAGGTGAAAAGTCTGTATCCGGCTTAACTGAACAATTGGAATCCTTGGGTTTTGAATCAGGCCGTATGAAAACGGGTACTCCCCCTCGAATCGATGGAAGGAGTTTAAATTATAGCCTGATGGAAGAACAATGGGGCGATACGAATAAAGGAAAATTTTCTTATACCAATGTAAAGATGCCAACAGAACAACGCTGTTGTTGGATCACCTATACCAATGAGAAAGTTCACGACATATTAAGAACAGGTTTCGAAAAGTCTCCCATGTTTACGGGACGAATCAAAGGTTTAGGCCCAAGGTACTGTCCATCCATAGAGGATAAAATCAATCGATTTGCAGAGCGAGATCGTCATCAAATATTTGTCGAACCCGAAGGGTTCAATACGGTAGAAATCTATGTCAATGGATTTTCCACTTCCCTTCCAGAAGATGTACAATTAAAAGCATTGCAATTAATACCAGGTTTCGAACAAGCCAAAATGTATAGACCAGGATACGCCATCGAATACGACTACTTCCCTCCTATGCAATTGGATTTGACATTAGAAACATTGCGTATAAAACACTTGTTTTTTGCCGGTCAAATAAATGGTACCACCGGTTATGAGGAGGCCGCAGCACAAGGATTCGTAGCTGGTATTAATGCACATCAACGGATAAATGATTTACATGAGTTAACATTAAAAAGATCCGAATCGTATATCGGAGTTTTAATTGATGATTTAGTTACGAAAGGAACAGAAGAACCTTATCGAATGTTTACTTCTCGTGCTGAACATAGACTACTGCTACGTCAAGATAATGCGGATATTAGGCTCACCCCTATAGCGCATAAATTAGGATTGGTTTCTGATGAACGTTTAAAAATCGTTGAAGAGAAAATTGAAAATTCGGATCAAATTGTAAATTACTTAAAAAATAATTCGGTCGCTGCAGAAGAGATGAATCTTGTTTTAGAAGGAAAAGGCTCGTCTAGTATAAATCAAAAAACAAGGTTATTCAATATATTGAGTAGACCTCAAATAAGTATAGCTGATTTACAAGAGGCTGATTTAAATTTCAGAAACTACTTAACGCAATTTGATGCTGATACGATAGAACAGGCAGAAATAAAAGTTAAATACGATAGTTATTTTGAAAAAGAAATGGAAATCGTAAATAAAATGAAAAAAATGGAGGATAAAGAAATCAATCCTGATTTTGATTATAATTCATTAATTTCATTATCCATAGAAGCCCGTCAAAAATTATTAAAGGTAAAACCTAGAACTTTGGGACAAGCCTCAAGAATTTCAGGTGTATCACCAGCAGATATTAGTGTTTTGATGGTTCATATTAGTTAAAACACTGTATATCAATAGTTTAGTAAAATATAAAAAAGGTTTAATATAAAGCGGTATAAGAAACAATTATTATTTTTATGATTAGAACTTCCAAAAAATTATCAAATAGCTTAAATCGCTTAAAAAGCATATTAAAAGAAAAGTGGGCTATATTTCCTATTATTTTGGTAATCTGCTTGAGTTTCACCCAATGTGCCAATATGCAAAAACCTACAGGAGGTCCAAAAGATTCTTTACCACCTAAACTATTGGGAGAAACGCCATTAAACCTGGGAACAAATTTTAAGGAGAAAACTATCGTCTTAACATTTGATGAGTTTATTAAAACAACCAATCAACAAAAAGAATTTACCATATCTCCTGATGTTAGTTTGCCTTTAACTTATAAAATCAAAAAGAAAAGTCTACATATCTTGTTGCCCGATTCCTTGGAAAACAATACAACCTATACCATCAACCTCGGTAAAGGCTTGGTCGATTATAATGAGGGTAATCCATTATTAAACTATACCTATGTTTTTGCTACAGGACCTGAACTAGATTCCTTAAGTATTTCAGGAAAAGTAAGTAATGGATATACACAAACATTTGATTTGGCCAAAGATAAAGACGTAATAGCTATCTTAATACCAACGAGCAAAGACAGTACCTTTGGTAAGAAAAAGGCTTCCTACTATTCGGCAATTGACTCTACTGGAAACTTTAAGTTTAATAATTTAAGAGAAGATACGTATAGAATCTATGCGCTTAAAGACATCAATAATGATAAAATTTATAATGGTGGTGATGAATGGATCGGATTTTTAAATGATAGTATTTTCTTAAATCAGAATATTAGCAATATCAATCTATCGTATACAAAAGGTACAAATGCGAAATATAGAAATTTAGAAAAGAAAATCGATCAAGATGGATCATTATTGCTCGTATTCAATAGACCAATAGAAGATCCCAGCATTAAGATTATCGACCCGGTAGATTATGATAGCAAAAAGTTACTAAGGTTTAACACGAATAAAGATACGGCTCGGTTATATTTTGAAAAATTGGATTTTGATTCTTTAAAGTTAGAATTAACGGAATTAAATCAAATCCTAGATACCATCATCTATAAAAAAGCTAGAAACTTAAAGACAGATCAAACGATTGTACCTAAACTAAATATTAGCAATAAAGTAGATCGTGTAAAACACATAGAAATAAGTTCCTCCTACCCCATCAGTAGCATTGATAAGAATAAAGTAATCTTAAAAGAAGATTCGGTATCCAAAAGAAACTTTCAATTGCAACAAGATTCGGTCAACAAAGAATTATACCATGTACGCTATAATTGGAAAGCAAAAACTAATTACGAACTCGTATTAGAAGAAAAAGCAATTTTAGGTCCATATAATGAAAGCAATAAGGAATTTAAAACATTATTTACTTTAAATGATGCTGCTAATTATGGCGATATTAACCTGACATTCACTGGATTAAACGACAGTAGCCATTACCTTATTGAATTAATCGATGAGAAAAAAGAAACAATCTACGATAAACGTATTATTCCAGCATCTAGAAAAATAGCCTATCTTCAGTATCCTGGAGCGAAATACAGCTTAAGAATAATTGAGGACCGTAATAATAATGGTAAATGGGATTCTGGTGATGTTTATAAGCGCGTACAGGCCGAAAGACTATGGTATTTGGATAGAACCTTCACTATACGTGCAAACTGGGAACAAAATGAAACTATTGATGTAAGCTTTAAATAATTTACTCGTTAAACCAAGAACTATAGAGTACATAATTATGGGGTAATTGCTGCAATAAATTAAGTTGATCTGCACTGAGGGGTTTAATCTTTTTTGCAGGAATGCCAGCATATAGGAACCCAGACTCACAAATCGTATTTTCCAATACAACAGCACCAGCAGCAATAATTACATGGGATTGAATATGTGCTTTATCCATCACAATAGCTCCCATACCAATCAACACATAATCATCTATTTTACAACCATGAACTAGTGCATTGTGTCCTACGTTTACATAGTTACCGATATCCGTTCCATTTTTTAAATAAGTTCCATGAATCGTTACATTATCTTGAATATTGCTATATGAACCAATTCGTATATAATTCACATCTCCCCGAATTACGGCATTGAACCATACAGAACAATGATCCGCTATTTGCACATCGCCAATGATACTTGCATTATCAGCAATAAAACAATCTTCTTGTATACTTGGATAAACTCCTTTAACGGGTAATATCAGTGCCATAAATTATAAAATAGTATCTTCTAAAGTTTGTGAGTGATTAGGATAATCCGTAGTATAGTGTAATCCCCTACTTTCTTTACGCTGCATGGCTGATTTAACAACTAAATACGCGACCTGAATAACATTTCTAAGCTCACAAAGTTTAATGGATAATTTGGTGTTTTTATAAAACATTTCCGTCTCTTCATACAATAAACCTAATCGACGCATCGCTCGCTCTAAACGAAAATCAGAACGTACAATACCTACATAATCACTCATTAATTTTTGAGTTTCACGTAAATTATGAGTTACCAGGATATCTTCATTTGATAATTGGGTATTAGAATCATCCCAAGAAGGAACATGATCTTGAAAATCAATAGCAGCAATATGTAATTTCGCATTTTCAAAAATACGGTGCGCATAGACTGCTGCTTCAAGTAAAGAATTGGATGCCAAACGATTAGCACCATGAAGTCCGGTAGAAGAACATTCTCCACATGCGTATAAATTTTTTATTGTAGTGGCACCATATTCATCCACTAAGATACCCCCACATAAATAATGTGCGGTAGGTGATACCGGTATAAAATCTTTACATAAATCTAAACCAATGGAAAGGCATTTTTCATAGATATTAGGAAAATGCGATAATAAATCTGCCTTGGCACGATGGGTAATATCTAGGTAAACATAATCTAAACCTGAAATCTTCATTTCAGCATCTATCGCACGAGCCACAATATCTCTTGGCGCTAATGATCCTCTTTCATCGTATTCCTCCATAAAGGATTCACCATTCGCACGACGAAGAATGCCACCAAAGCCTCGTACCGCTTCAGAAATTAAAAATGCTGGATATTCCCGGGGATTATATAATCCAGTAGGATGAAATTGGATAAATTCCATATTTCTTACCTTACCTTTTGCCCGGTAAACCATCGCAATACCATCACCAGTAGCAATCGTTGGATTAGTGGTACTACTGTATATATGACCAGCACCACCCGTTGCCATTAAGGTTATTTTAGAAAGAATCTTTTCGACTTGTTTAGTTTGGGAATTTAAGGCATATATGCCATAGCAATTGATATTTTCCGAGCGTTTATCCACATGTATACCCAAATGATGTTGGGTAATTAAATCAACCGCAAAGTAATGGGTTAAAATCTCAATGTTAGGTTCGGCATGTATACGTTCCAATAAGGCACGTTCTATCTCATAACCAGTGATATCTTTATAATGAAGAATACGATGCATGGAATGTCCTCCCTCTTTCGCTAAATCATATTCTCCGGAATCTTCTTTATCAAATGAAGTACCATACTCGATTAATTCAGCAATACGAGCTGGACCCTCTTTCACCACGTTTTCCACAATTTGTGTATCACACAAACCATCTCCTGCAATTAAAGTATCATTAATATGTTTATCAAAACTATCAGTTTCATCAGTCACAACAGCTACTCCACCTTGGGCATACTTTGTATTCGATTCATCTTCATTGGATTTCGTCACGATTAAGACCTTTCCTAATTTAGCAGCCTTTAAGGCAAAACTTAAACCAGCAATTCCAGACCCTACAATTAAAAAATCTACTTTTCTATCCAACATGTAATTCTATTATTCTAAATCTTGATTAAATACTAATAAGCCAACAAATTAACAAAATATGTGCAAAACATGTAAATAACTCGTTAATTAAAATTGAAAACTTCTTTTTATTCCACACATTTGGCAATTTCCACACAAGTTTCTATAATCTCTTCAGAGAAAATGAGGACTATATTAACAATTACCAACTAATAAATCATACACATAAAATTATGGAAAAAATAAAAGGCCAAATGAGAGTAGCTTGATAATCAGTATAAAAGCTATAAGCAACTGTGGATAACTTGTTAATAAATACCCAAAAATCACTAAAAAAAATTAAATTCTCTCATTTTATCCCCATTATCCACACACTAATAAACAATAAGATTCCTTTTTAAAAAAAGAATTATTAATTATTGAAAAAAAGGAATGTGGAATTCGTTTCATTTTCTTTGTTTACTTTTGTATTCTCGATCAGTCAAACTTGAGATATCAATTTAGAAAATCCAGATGAATACAACTATTGAAACAGACTTAGAAGCTAAAGGTTTTATCGATATCCCTGTGGATCCTACATTGGATTTGGTCGATGAAATCAAGCGGCTGAAAAAAGAAAAAAATGCCGTGATATTAGCGCATTATTACCAAGAATCAGAGATTCAGGATATAGCGGATTATATCGGTGATAGTTTAGGATTATCGCAGCAAGCCGCGAAAACAGATGCCGATGTTATTGTTTTTGCTGGTGTACATTTTATGGCAGAAACAGCAAAAATATTATCACCTAGCAAGAAGGTATTACTACCAGATTTAAAAGCAGGATGTTCATTATCAGATAGTTGTCCACCACATTTGTTTGCTAAATTTAAGGAGAAATATCCCGATCATCTGGTGATTACCTATGTGAACTGTACAGCCGAATTAAAGGCTTTGTCGGATATAGTTTGTACTTCCAGTAATGCAGTACAAATCGTAGAAAGTTTACCCCTAGATCAAAAGATTATATTTGGTCCAGATCGGAATCTTGGCGCATATGTACAAAAGAAAACGGGCCGAGATTTAGTACTTTGGAATGGAGCATGTATGGTTCATGAGATCTTTTCACAAGAACGCATTGAACAACTTCGATTGGAATATCCGGAGGCAAAGTTCATTGCACATCCTGAATGTGAAGATCATATTTTAGCTCAAGCAGATTATATTGGATCTACTTCAGGTATGTTGAAATATACGATTGAAAATGAGGCAAATTCATTTATCGTTGCTACAGAATCTGGAATTTTACATCAGATGCAAAAGTCTAGTCCAACGAAAACATTCATTCCAGCACCTCCAAATAACCTTTGTGCTTGTAATGATTGTCCGCACATGAAGTTAAACACCTTGGAAAAATTATACAACTGTTTACTTTTTGAACAACCGGAAATTAATTTACCTGCTGATATTATACAAAGAGCCCAAAAACCTATCGAGCGCATGCTTGATATTTCGGCTAAACTAGGATTATAAAAGAAGAATATGTTTGATAATAAAGATAGAACAGATATACAAGAATTAGGTGAGTTTGGTTTAATCAAACATTTGACGGAACATATTGAATTAAAGCAAGCTAGTTCTATAAAAGGTATCGGAGACGATGCTGCAGTATTGGATTTTTCGAATACAAAAACATTAATATCTACTGATTTATTACTTGAAAATGTACATTTTGATTTAAGGTATGTTCCTTTAAAACATTTAGGGTATAAAGCTGTTCAAGTGAATTTAAGTGATATCTATGCCATGAATGCCATGGCTTCGCAAATAACGCTCTCCATAGGCATGTCTTCTAAATTTCCACTTGAAGCAGTCGAAGAAATATATGAAGGAGCTTTAATCGCTTGCGAAAAATATCAGGTTGATCTTGTAGGTGGTGATACCAGCTCCTCTACCCAAGGTTTGGTATTATCGGTGACTAGTATTGGTCATGCTGAAGAACATAAAATAGCCTATCGTTCGGGAGCAAAGGTTGGGGACTTAATCTGTGTTTCTGGTGATTTAGGAGCTGCTTACGTAGGTCTTCAATTATTGGAACGGGAAAAGAAGATATACTTGGAAAATCCGAATATTCAACCCGATTTAGAAGGAAAGGATTACATTGTGGAAAGACAGTTAAAACCGGAATCAAGAAAAGATATCGTCGAGTTATTAGCATTTTTAGAGGTTCAACCACATGCTATGATTGATGTTTCTGATGGTTTAGCTTCTGAAATAATACATATTTGCAAAGCTTCTGCAGTGGGTTGTAAACTTTATGAGGAAAAAATTCCTATTGATCCAATGACTTACGAAACGGCTAGAGAATTTGGATTAGACCCAACAGTTTGTGCATTAAATGGTGGTGAAGATTATGAACTATTATTTACCATTGATCAAAAGGATTACGATAAAGTTAAAAATCAATTGGACTTTACGATAATTGGGCATATTACTGAAGCGAATGAGGGATTGCAGTTAATTTCTAAATCTGGTAATGTTCATGAAATAAAATCACAAGGATGGAACGCTTTTCAAGCGTAATAAAATTAACTCAGATATATTTGATTAGATTTTTAATTATATTTGGTTAACCAAAATTTTATTAACCATTGGACTGGAAGGACTTTTTGAATTCAGCTGATTTATTATTGAAGGACCTAAGTTCTCAAGGTAATAAAGCATTTAATAATAATCTAAATTTAAAATTAGACACCTACTATTTTATTTTCGATTGTATCGATCCTAAAATATTGAGTGTATCTGAGGATTTACCAAAAGTATTAGGTTATCAATCTGAGGATTTCACCATACATTTATTTTTTAATAGTATACATCCGGAGGATAAGGATATATTCATGCGTCATGAGCAAGAAGCATTGAACTTTTGTTTAAAGCTTCCATTAGGGAAGCAAAAGAATTATAAAATAGTTCATGATTATCGACTGAAGAAAAAAGATGGTACTTATATTCGTGTTTTACAACAAACAGTAGCTTATGAAATTAATGAAAGCTGTGTTTTAAAAACCATCATTCAACATACCGATATTAGCACGATTAAGACTTCAGGTGAATCGGAATTGCATTTTATTGATTTAGTAGGAAATGAATCGGTGTATAAAGTTCAGGTTTCTTATTTGAATACTAATTTGCAACATATTCAATTTACAAAAAGAGAAAAGGATATTTTAAAATTATTGGATAAAGCTTGGACTAGTGAAAAAATAGCTGAAAAATTATTCATTTCCGTACATACGGTACGAACTCATCGTAAAAATTTATTAAAGAAAATTGGTTGTGATAATACAATTGAATTGTTAAAGTTGGTAAAAAGCCTTAATGTTCTTTAATTGGTACTGTAAGTTAATTATGATTAGGTTTGAATAACACCTACATTGTATTTTGCTAAGTGTTGCTGATGGGTTGCCGCCTCAATACCCATGGAAATGATTTTTCTAGTTTCTATGGGATCAATTACCCCATCTACCCATAGTCGAGATGCTGCATAGTAAGGACTCAATTGTTTTTTATAGGTTTCTTCTATTTCTTGTAATAATTTGTTTTTATCTTCAAGTGATAGGTTTATATTTTTTGATTTTAAAGTAGCTTCTTGGATTTGAACTAGTGTTTTTCCTGCAGATGCTCCACTCATGACGGCGATTTGTGCAGTAGGCCAAGCATAGATAAATCTTGGATCAAAAGCTTTACCACACATGGCATAATTACCAGCGCCATAACTATTTCCAATAATAAAGGTAAATTTTGGAACGATGGAATTCGCCATAGCATTCACTAATTTAGCACCATCTTTAATAATTCCGCCTTGTTCTGCACGTGATCCAACCATAAATCCTGTGATGTCTTGGAAAAATACAAGGGGTATTTTTTGTTGATTACAGTTCATAATGAATCGAGCAGCTTTATCTGCAGAATCGGAATAGATCACCCCTCCCATTTGCATTTCAGTAGTATTACCTGGCTTTTTCGCTTTTACGACTTCCCTTTGATTCGCCACGATGCCTACAGCCCATCCATCAATGCGTGCTAATGCACATATAATCGTTTTTCCGTAATCCTTTTTATATTCTTCTAAGGAATCCCTATCTACAATACTTTTTAACACCTCGAGCATGTTATAGGGTTTTAATCGATCTTCGGGTAAATACTGATATAGCTGTGAAATAGGATATTCTGGTTCAAGGGCAGCTATTTTACTGTATTGAATTTTAGGATTTTCAGCAAATTTATCAACGATATTTTTAATCGCATCTAAACAGGTTGGATCGTTTGGGTATTTATTATCTGTTACTCCTGATATTTCACTATGTACTGTTGCACCTCCCAAGGATTCATTATCTATTTGTTCGCCAATGGATGATTTCACCAAATAGGAACCTGCGAGAAAAACAGATCCAGTACCTTCTACAATAAGGGCATAATCGGACATGATGGGTAAATAGGCTCCACCTGCTACGCAGGAACCCATGATTGCAGCTAATTGTGGTATTCCTAAAGAGGATATATGTGCATTGTTTCTGAATATTCTTCCAAAATGTTCTTTATCTGGAAATATTTCATCTTGCAAAGGAAGAAATACGCCTGCAGAATCGACTAAATAGATAATGGGAATATGATTTTCAATTGCTATTTCTTGTGCTCTAAGGTTTTTTTTGCAGGTCATAGGAAACCACGCTCCTGCTTTTACAGATGCATCATTGGAAACTACGATACATAATCTATTTTTTACATAACCCATGACGACCAATACAGCAGCATTTGGGCAGCCTCCATGTTCTTCATATTGACCATCTGCAGCGAAGGAACCAATTTCAATAGCAGGTCTATCGGAATCCAATAAGTATTCTACTCGCTCCCAGGCAGTCATTTTTCCTTTTTCCTTTTGTTTTTCCAACTTATCTAAACCTCCTCCTTGTTTTAAGAGATCATATTTTTGGTAATACTCATGAAGTAAGTTGATCATGTTAATTTAATATTATGTAAATTTTATTGGTTATATCTGTTAAATTATTTTAAATATCATAAAATAATATTAGTTTTTTATAATATTTGTAAAATAATTTGCTAACCCAAGAATAAACATTTTAAAATTAAATTATGCTATACGTAAGCTCTGACGAACAATTAGCTATGATTAAAGAGACTGCTCGTGATTTCGCTCATTTGCATATCAAACCCTTTATCATGGAATGGGATGAATCCCAAAAATTTCCTATAGAATTATTTAAAAAATTAGGAGATCAAGGATTTATGGGAATTCTTATTCCTGAAAATTATGGAGGTTCCGGTATGGGTTATCAGGCTTATATTACTATTCTAGATGAGATTTCTAAGGTATGTGGTTCCATAGGTTTATCTGTTGCTGCACATAATTCTTTATGTAGTAATCATATTTTATCATTTGCAAATGAGGAACAAAAGCAAAAGTATCTTCCAAAACTGGCTTCTGCAGAATGGATTGGTGCTTGGGGATTGACAGAAACGGAATCTGGGTCTGATGCTGGTGGATTAAGCACGACTGCTGTAAGTGATGGGGATTATTTTATTTTGAATGGATCAAAAATGTTCATTACGCATGCTATTTCTGGTGATGTCGCTGTGGTTATGGCAAGAACAGGTGAAAAAGGTGATAAAAGGGGTATTTCGGCGTTTATCGTCGAAAAAGGAACGGCAGGATTTTCCGCAGGTGGGAAGATTAATAAATTGGGCATGAGGGCTTCAGAAACGGGTAGTTTGTTTTTCGATCAATGTAGGATTCATAAGGACCAACTGATAGGGGAAATAGGCGATGGTTTTGTTCAAGCTTTAAAATTGTTGGATGGGGGAAGAATATCGATTGCGGCACTTTCTTTAGGAATTGCCCGAGGAGCTTATGAATGTGCATTAAAATATGCGAATGAACGAGAACAATTTAAAACTAAAATTTTTGATTTTCAAGCGGTTGGTTTTAATTTAGCAGATATGGCGACGAAAATAAATGCAGCTGAGTTACTGATTCGTCAAGCGGGATCATTGAAAGATAATCATCAGAAAGTTACGAAGGAAGGTGCGATGGCTAAACTTTATGCCTCAGAAATAGCTGTTGAAATTTCAAATGATGCTGTGCAAATATTAGGTGGCTATGGGTTTACCAAGGATTTCCCGGCAGAGAAATTTTTTAGGGATGCCAAATTATGTACTATAGGAGAAGGAACAAGTTCTATTCAACGCATGGTTATTGCAAGAGAAATAAAAAAAGATGTCTAATAATTCTGAAATAAAGATAATTGATTGTCCTCGGGATGCTTTACAAGGTATTAAAACCTGGTTGCCAACGGAAAATAAAATAGCCTATATCAACCAATTAATCGCATCTGGATTGTTTTCTACTATTGATTTTGGAAGTTTTGTCTCTCCACATGCAGTACCTCAAATGAAAGATTCTGGGGAAGTTTTGGAGGGCTTGATAAAAAGGGATGGCGTAGAATTATCTGCAGTTATTGCTAATAAAAGAGGATTGGATATTGCTGTTACTTATGATTCTCTAGATAGGGTAGGTTTTCCATTTTCTATATCAGAAACCTTTCAACAAAGAAATACCAATAAGGGTATTGTTGAAGCGGTTGAAACTCTTAACTACATCTTAGAAGTATTATCGACGAGGAATAAACTACATTTAGTGGTATATATCTCCATGGCTTTTGGAAATCCTTACGAGGATCCTTGGAGCTATGACTTGGTATTATCCTGGATACATCAGTTAAAAAATATGGGGGTAAATAGATTTTCGATAGCCGATACAACTTCGGAAGCAAACCCGACGCAGATCAATGAACTATTTCGTCGAATTCATCAAGATTTTCCAACGTTGGATGTAAGTGCTCATTTTCATTCTTCAGCAGCGATGGCATTAAGTAAAATAGAAGCAGCCTATGATGCGGGTTGTCGGTCTTTTGAAGGGGCTATTCTAGGATATGGGGGCTGTCCATTTGCCCAGGATGAATTGGTAGGTAATATTTCCTCCGAATTATTATTGAAACATTTTAATCTAGCAGATGATGCTGAAACTGGACCTTTAGTGAAGGAATTTCAAAAATTGATAAGCCATGCTGTATAAACTGATTAAAACGGAAGTTCAAAATCATGTGTATTATTTGATTTTAAACCGGGATGAAAAGCGAAATGCTTTTAATCTTAGAATGTTGGAAGAAATCGCACAGGCACTGAAGGAAGCAGCTCAGAATGAGGATGTAAAAGTATTGGTCATTCAAGCTAGGGGAAAGGTTTTTTGTGCTGGTATGGATTTAAAGGGTTTCCACGAATCGTCTTCTGCAGATGAAAGGGCTGAATCGGATCAGTTATCGCTAGCGGCACTATTAGATCAATTTAATAAACCGAGTATTGCTGTGGTCGAAGGCGATGTTATTGCTGGGGGTTTTCTGTTTATTTTGGGTTGTACCTATGTATTTGCAAGAAAGAATGTTCGATTTAAACTTCCTGAAATTGAATTGGGATTATTTCCTTTTCAAGTAATGGCTGGTTTATTACGCGTAATGCCTGAAAAAAAGGCTTTACAGCTTTGTTTGAATACCGAATATTTTAATGTTGAAAAGGCAATTTCCTTTGGTATAGTAGACACAGAATTGGATAGGCAATCTTTGGATGAGCTGATTGCAAGTTTTGCTAATCTGGATTTATTGGCAGTAGTCGCTGGGTTCAAGGCTACAAAAGAGTTGCGAACGATGGAATATAGCAAGCAGTATGATTTTCTCTTATCGTGCTTGAATCAACTTAAAGAAAATAGCTTAAAGAAAACCTTGGAAAAATAAATTAGGATACTCGTTTTTCAATCCAGAAATTATTGTATCCTAAGCCTACTTGAATATTCAGTAGCTTTTGCTGAAGCATTTCCAATACCGCCAGGAAGTTGTAGACAAATTGAACTTTATTTTGAGAATTTTTAGCAATCGCATTAAAATCAAGGGTATTATTAATTTCCACTAAGTCAGCAATGGCTTTTTTTTGTTGCTCAATGGTGTAAGGATATTTAATTACAGTATGTTTAACTTCTTGAATTCGATTATTGTAATTGTACATCAACCGTTCATACACTAACATGAGTTTGTAAAGATCAAATGAAGAAAGTTCTTCTTCCAGTGTTCTTGTTCCTGTATGGGCTTGTTTTAAATCATAATTGATATTGCCCCTTTCAAATAGCTTGGATTTATTTTCTTCGAAGACCCGAAGTTCCTCAGAAACTTCTTTAAATTGTTTGTAGAGTAATAGTTTTTGTACTAATTCTTTTTTAAGATCGATTTCATTTTCATGCTCATCAAATTCTGGTCTAGGCAATAGCATCTTAGCTTTGATACGCATCAGGGTAGATGCTACAAAAATAAATTCACTAGCCAATTCAATATTGAGGGATTGCATAAGCTGTAAATACGCTAGGAAATCGACGGTAATTTTAGAAATAGGAATTTCATGTATATCCAATTCATCTCGTTCAATAAAGAATAAGAGAAGATCAAAGGGACCTTCGAATTGTTCCAATTTTATTTGATAATTTTCTGATTCCATAAAACAGGTCAAAAATAAGTATTAATAGCCATAATAATTAGGTTTTTAGTGGCTAAATAGCAAACAATAGCCAATTAAAATTGTATATATATATTCTAGAGTTAAAAGAATAAATTGTTACTTTGTATCTCATTTGGAAATTTTTCAAGTTATGCAGATAGAAGCGGGACCCTTATTAAAGCAAATACAGTATCCGGAAGATTTAAGAAATCTGAAGGATTCACAACTTGAGGAGGTTTGTAAAGAACTGAGGCAATATATTATTGATATTGTTTCGGTAAATGGTGGACATTTTGCTGCTAGTTTAGGCGTAGTAGAATTAACTGTTGCATTACATTACGCACTAAAGACTCCTTATGATCAAATTCTTTTTGATGTTGGCCATCAAGCCTATGGTCATAAAATACTTACGGGTAGACGGGAACTTTTTCATACAAATAGGGTATTAGGTGGTCTATCTGGATTTCCTAAACGATCTGAAAGTGAATATGATGCTTTCGGAGTTGGTCATTCATCGACTTCTATTTCTGCAGCTTTAGGTATGGCTGTGGCTTCTGAATATAAAGGGGAGAAAGATCGACAACATGTAGCTATTATCGGTGATGGAGCTCTTACTGGAGGCATGGCCTTTGAAGCGCTTAATCATGCTGGAATAGAAAAATCCAATTTATTGGTTATTCTGAACGACAATTGTATGTCCATAGATCCTAATGTAGGAGCTATGAAAGAATATTTAACGAATATAACGACCTCAAAGAGTTATAATCGTTTTCGTGACGAATTAGTCTCGGTACTTGCTAAAATTTCTAAGAATGGTCCGAATGCTTATGGCTGGGCTAAAAAGATAGAACAAAGTATTAAAGGTACATTGCTGAAAAACGCAAATCTTTTTGAATCCTTAAATTTCCGGTATTTTGGTCCTGTTGATGGACACGATGTGAATAAATTGGTGAAGACCATAGAAGATCTTAAATACATCAATGGTCCCAAATTATTGCATGTAGTTACCGTAAAAGGTAAAGGGTATGCGCTCGCGGAAAAAGATCAAACGAAATGGCATGCACCAGGTTTGTTTGATAAAATAACGGGAGAAATTAAGAAAACGGTACCAGATAAACCCCAACCACCAAAATATCAAGATGTCTTTGGACATACATTAGTGGAGTTGGCGGAAAAGAACGATAAAATTATGGGCATTACGCCGGCAATGCCTAGTGGTTCCTCATTAAACATCATGATGAAAGCAATGCCTAATCGTGCATTTGATGTGGGTATAGCAGAACAGCATGCTGTAACATTCAGTGCGGGCCTAGCTGCGCAAGATTTAGTGCCATTCTGTAATATCTACTCCTCTTTTATGCAGCGAGGGTATGATCAAGTAATTCATGACGTGGCCTTGCAAAACCTGAATGTGGTGTTTTGTTTAGATCGCGCAGGTTTGGTTGGAGCAGATGGACCTACACACCACGGCGCTTACGACATTTCCTTTATGCGTTGCCTTCCTAATATGGTGGTATCATCCCCAATGAACGAAGAAGAGCTACGTAATTTAATGTACACGGCTCAATTATTAGATAAAGGTCCGTTTACCATTCGGTATCCAAGAGGAAACGGTGTGATGCCGGATTGGAAGCTTCCTTTCAAAGAAATTCCTATTGGTAAAGGCCGAAAAATTTGTGATGGTGAAGAGATTGCTGTATTGACTTTTGGACACATAGGTAATGAAGCCAGTAAAGCGATATTGAATTTACGAGAAGATGGTATACATCCAGCACATTATGATTTACGTTTTGCTAAACCATTGGATGAAGAGTTGCTGCATGAGGTTTTCAAGAAATATACTAAAATTATTACGGTAGAGGATGGCTGTTTAATCGGTGGTATAGGCTCAGCAATATTGGAGTTTATGGGTGACCATCAGTATCAAGCACAGGTTATTCGTTTGGGTATTCCAGATACCATTGTCGAACATGGGGAGCAAAAAGAATTGTGGTCTATATGTGGTTATGATGCGAATGGCATCGAACAACAAATTCGAAAATTAACAAAAGGAATTAAAACAGAAAGTTTGGTCGGATAATTGCTCTTTATGGGTGGTTTGTCAAAGACCTTTATATAAAGTAAATGGAAGCCATACAGCTTCCATTTTTTTATTAAAAGTTTTCCACAATCAGTTTTGCTTGCTTAATTTTTGCTTTAAAAATTAGGCTACAAAAATGAGCTAAATTCAATTGTTAATAAAATAATTTTGAGCTAATAATTTGACTATTTTTACTTAAAATTATCACTTAAAACATTAATAATCAACAAGCTGTCTTTTTTTTGATTTTTTAATTTTTTAGCTCAATTTTTTTTGTCATATTCGTTGTAGGCAAAAGTTATAAACAGATTTTTTGTCAAATATTGGTTATCAAGTTATTAACAAAATAAGAATGGAAAAAACGTGTACAAGTGTTTGGGAAAATTGTCTTTCAGTAATAAAAGATAATATTCCAACGCAAAGTTTTAAAACATGGTTCGAGCCCGTTAAAGCTGTACGTCTTGAAGGAAACGTTTTAACTATTCAAGTGCCAAGCTTATTTTTTTATGAGTGGTTGGAAGAGCATTATGTGGGTATACTGAGAAAAACAGTAAAGAAGTTTTTGGGTGAGCAAGGCAGATTAGAGTATAACATTGTTGTCGAAAAATCATCAGCCAATACTCCTTATACTACAAATATTCCTTCTAATGGTAATGGTGCTGAAGGTAAAAAACAATCTATTCCAATTCCAGTAGCAATCAATAAAGATTTTAAGAATCCATTTGTATTTCCAGGGTTAAAGAAAATGCAAGTAGATCCTCAATTGAATCAAAATTATACATTTGATAATTTTATTGAGGGAGAATGCAATCGTTTAGCGCGTTCAGCGGGTTATGCTGTAGCGAATAAACCGGGAGGTACTTCTTTTAATCCATTGATGGTTTATGGCGATGTGGGATTAGGAAAAACGCATTTGGTTCAAGCAATCGGTAATGAAATTAAACGTAATCTACCCGATAAATTAGTGATATATGTTTCTTGTGAAAAATTCTGTCAACAATTTGTAGATTCTTTAAAGAATAATACAATCAATGACTTTGTAAATTTCTATCAAGCTATGGACGTCATCATTATGGATGATGTACATAATTTCGCGGGAAAAGAAAAAACACAAGATATATTCTTTCATATTTTTAATCATTTACACCAAACAGGAAAACAAATTATCTTGACTTCGGATAAACCACCTAAAGATTTGTCTGGTTTAGAGGAGCGGTTGTTGAGTCGATTTAAATGGGGCTTATCTGCAGATATTCAGATTCCAGATTTAGAGACTAGAATGGCAATCTTGAAGAAAAAGATGTATTCCGATGGTATTGAGTTGCCGGAGAATGTCGTAGAGTATGTTGCCAATCAAATCGATAACAGTGTACGTGAACTAGAAGGAGCAATGGTTTCATTACTTGCGCAATCAACCTTAAATAAGCGTGAAATCGATTTGAATCTAGCAAAGTCTATGTTAAAGAACTTTGTAAAGAATACGCACAAGGAAATATCTATGGAATATATTCAAAAGCTTGTTTGTGAATATTTTGAAGTACCGGTAGAAATGGTCAAATCGAAAGTACGTAAACGAGAGATTGTTCAAGCAAGACAGATTTCAATGTACTTGGCGAAGAACCATACGAAATCATCTTTAAAATCAATAGGTAATTTTTTTGGAGGACGGGACCATTCTACAGTTATATATGCTTGTCAAACAGTAGAAGATTTAATAGAGACTGACAAGAAGTTTAAAACATACGTTCAAGATATTCAAAAGAAATTAAAAGCTTCTTAAAGACTTATCTTAAACAGCATAAAAAAGGAGTGCCATTACATTGGCACTCCTTTTTTATGAACTAATAAATTCACAAGTAAAAGGGTCAACCAGCTGGTTGACCCTTTTACTTGTGAATATTTAAAGATCTGTTAATTATTGAACCGCAGGTTCTGCTTCAGGCTCTTTCTTTTTAGTCTCACGTTGTTCTACGATTTTAAGATACAAGGGTTTTTGTTCTTCCGTCAATAGCTCTACTACTTTAGTATCTAAATCTGCTGTTAACGCTTGAATTTGTTGTTTTTTAGTTTCCTCTGTTTGAGCAGTGTCTGCTTTGATTGCTAATTTTGCTTTTTTATGCTCTAAAACAATATTATAAACTTGAACTTGTTGTTCTTCCGTTAACTTTAATTGGCTTGTCCATTCCGTCACTGTTGCTTTTGCTTTTTCTTCAGGATTGATGTCTTGTGCAAATGTCAGAGTTAGTGAAAATAAAACTGCGGATACTGCTAAAAATAACTTTTTCATGATTTTAAAATTTTGTTTAACTATTTATGATTACTCCGTTTTCTTTACACTAATAACAGTTGATATTTAATTTTATTGTATTATTTGTATCAGGTTTGTTACTATTTAACATTTCTTAACAAGATAAACATTCTATTTCTAGGCCTTATGTTTTTATTAAAAGAGGCTCTATGACCCTATAAAGCGTATTATTAATTAAATTATCATGCGTATAGCTATATGTTTCACCATTTATCTAAAAAGGAAGGATGTACCCCATAAAAAAAGCATCCCGGTTTAGGATGCTTCACATGTTTTACACAGATAGATTAGTTTCTATCTCTTTTTGGGCCTCTTTCCCCCCATTTTTTGTTAAGCTCTTCGTATTTTTTAGCTTGTTCAGGAGTAAGAATTGATTTAATCTTTGCGGTTTGTTTTTCTCTAACTGCTTTAAATTTTTCCATTCTAGCTTCTCTTGATTCTTTATCATTGGAAAATAAAGCCTGCTGATCTTTCGAGAAGCTTGTACTCCATTTCGTAATCGAATCTTTTTGAATCTTTGTTAATTTTAATTCTTTATCTAAATTTTCAATCATACGCTTAGCTCTTTCTTCAGGAGAAGGCATATTTTGACGATTTGGCCTATCTTGTGCTTTACTTAAATTAATAGCCAAACACAACATGATGGTTGTAAAAAGGAAATTTTTCATACTGTTCATTTATAATCTTCACTAAAAATCAGTAAAAAAAACGTAACTAACTCATGTTTAGCAGAGTTTAACCTATGTTAAGGTTTATTAACACAGGTAATAATGTGTTGAAAGAAATCATTTTCCATTTCAATTTTCGTTTGAATAGGTAAATAATATAGGGGATACGAAGCGAGTTTAGAGACATCCAGACGTTGGGCATCTTTCTCTGTCGTCAAGATTATTTTATGCGGGTTTTGGTAAGCCTCAAATGCAGATATGATCCTATGATAATCAGCTTCTGTAAAAAGATGATGATCCGGAAATTTGAGGTGTTGTAGAATAGTCGATTTATTTCCCAGGTAATCCAGCAGAGGTTGAGGGTTTGCAATACCTGTAACTAAGAGTATCTGTAGATCAGAATCGATGGAAGGGAGCTTAGAAAAGCTATTTAAAGCTATTGGTTCTAAGTATGCTATAAACGAATAATAAAGCTTCACAGAAGGGTTATACCGCCGTATTTTCCGCGCAATAGCCACTCTTTGTAAATCGCTAATTTCGTGGGGCGATTTGCTTATCACCACCATATCGGCTCTTTTTGTTTGATTCATCGTATCGCGCAAATTACCGGTAGGCAATAAAAGCATGGGTTTTTGCAAGCTTGTAAAATCAAAAACTAGAATATTACACTTTCCTGTAATTTTACGATGTTGAAAAGCATCATCTAAAACAATTAAGTCATGATCCTTTTGAAGTATTTCAATGCCTTCTGCGCGATTTTCATCCACCGCTATGGTCATGTTCGGAAAATTCTTTTTGAACTGTAAGGGCTCATCCCCTACGGCTAAAACAGGGTCAGACAATTGAACAAGTCTAAACCCCTTGGTCGTTCTACCATATCCCCGACTTAAGGTGGCTATTCGAAATTTATTTCCAAAATGCTTGAGAAGCAATTGAGTTAGCGGGCTTTTGCCAGTTCCACCAATAGCTAAATTGCCGATAACAATAGTTTTAACAGGAAAAGTCTTTGATTTAAAGATACCGATATCGTACATCTTGTTTCTTACCAAGATTATCAAGGTATATAAGATGGTAAAAGGAAAAAGAAACCATCGCAACAATTGCATCGCTATTTGGATATTAACTTGATTCCGATATCATTAACGCCAATTAAAGGGTTATCACGCATATTTTGTTCTATCGTAAATACATATTTCCCTGTATCGGGAAACGTGATATTTTCTTGAATTAAATTGGAGTGTTCGTAAAGATTGCCTGCCGAATTACCAGTCCATTTACCGTCAAGTTCTGCAAGTTTTAATTCATAACGGATTGCGGTATCCTTCAGTCCAGCCCCTTCTTGACGAAGTAATACATAGCAATTGGCATAAGGATAAAATGCCGTATGTCTTAAATTAATAAAAAGATCATAAGATTTCTGACTTTCGCTAATATGAACGGCAAATTCTGGGGTAAAATCGTAATCCCATTTTTGGGTTGGGATTACGGTATTTTCTTCATAGAAAGCCTTTTGCTCACAAGATGCAAATAAAATTATGCTCATACCTAAAATGAATAAAGCTTTCATTTCTAATCAGATTAAATTGAACTATTGCGGATTTCCTTCTGTTGGTTTATTATTCGAATTATTCCTTCTATTTCTATTTTGAGGTCTTCTTTTATTCGTTTTATTTTGTTCAGCAGGACCTTCTCCCTCCTTTTGTTTTGGAGCCTGAGGTTTATTTTGAGGCGCTTTTTGTTCCGTTTTAACCTTTGCTGTTGGAGCAGACGGTTGTTTAACTACCGCCGTTTGTTGATCGTTTTTATCGCGAGTAGGCTTTTTAACTTTCTTTTTCTTTTTCTTACGATTTCTGTCGTCCAATCGCGTTAAACTATCCTGCCCGACCACATTTTCATAATCTGGAATTGCAACAGATGTTTCTTCATCTTTCTCCGGCGCAGTCAAATCCTGTGCTTTTTTACCAGCACTGTTTAGTTCAGCAAGTTCTCTAACATGTTCTACAGTCAGCGGAATCCAACTTTCGGCACGCGGATAAGAAAACCACATGATTCTTTTGAAGATATCCGTTTTTTGTAAGTATGCTATGCCTGATTCCGTTTCTATGCGATCCACATTATTGGGTATATCCTTCAATGCGTCCATGTAACTATCCAGTTCATAGTTGAGACAGCATTTCAATTTACCACATTGACCCGCAAGTTTCAAGGTGTTTAAAGACAGGTTCTGATACCTGGCTGCCGATGTAGAAACCGTTTTGAAGTCCGTCAACCAAGTAGAGCAACAAAGCTCACGACCACAGGATCCGATACCTCCAAGACGACTTGCCTCCTGGCGCATCCCGATTTGTCGCATTTCAATACGTATGCGGAAAGCCTCGGCCATTCGTTTAATTAATTCACGAAAATCCACACGACCCTCAGCGGTATAATAAAATGTCGCTTTGGTTTTATCACCTTGATAATCGACATCTGAGATCTTCATGGATAAGCCCAATTCTAAAGCAAGATTTCTTGCTCTATGCATGGTTTCCCATTCCAAGTCTTTCGCCATTTGATACTTAGCGATGTCATTTTCATTAACCTTTCTGTAGATTTTTTTGACAACATCTTCCGCTTTGACGTTATTCTTCTTTAACTGAAGCCTAACCAATTCACCCGTAGACGCGATGTGTCCGATATCGTATCCACCTGTATTTGGTTCAACAGCGACCATTTCGCCCATTTCCAAATACAAATTGTCGCTATTTACAAAGAACTCTTTTCTAGAGCCTTTAAAACGAACTTCAACAATATCAAAAGGTTTATAATTTGAGGGCAAGTCCATGTCGACAAGCCAATCGTATATATCTAATTTATTACATCCGCTGGTCATACAGGTCCCGTTGTTATTACAACCAGCAGGCACTGTACCAAGTGTCTTGCTTCCACAACCTCCACCGGATGAGCAACTGCCACATCCCATATTTTCTATTTTATATATATTGAGTTCCCTTAGGAAACGTATTGTATTTGAATAATAAAACTAACTGCAAAGATAAATCTAAAAATAATATTTTAGGATTAGCGTTTCTTTCCACAGAATAATGTGTTTTTTCCAACTGATCTATGGCTGTTTCTAATTTTTCTAAGCTGCTGATCTCGCTGAATTTCTTCACAAAATCCAGTTCTTCACCTTTTAAAAACACCATTTGGCCTAATCCTTGGTTCAAAAGTACGATTTGTCTAAGCATATTAATCGAATAGACAATAAATAACTTTAAGTTCTCTCTTCCAAGTTTACTAAACTCCTCTTCACAGAGCTGTATAATATTTAATCCGGCATCGGTCACAATACAGCGTAACCAGCGAATTAACAAATCAAAGTTAGGATTTATTTCATCTTCCAGTTGCTCCAAGGCAGACTGTACATTCCCATCGGCAATAAATGCAATTTCTCGAGCTCTAGCTTCAGGAATATGCCTTTGATGAATGAGGTATTTCAATAAATCTTCCTCCTTCAATTTATTGACTTTGACCAATTGGGTTCTGGAGATGATGGTATTTAAAATCTTGTCTTGATTTTCGGCCACCAACAAAAACAAGGTTTTCTCTGGTGGTTCTTCTATTAACTTCAATAAAGCATTCCCTTGGCTGTCCAAATATTCCGGCAACCACATGATTAAAACCTTATATTCTGCTTCAAAAGATTTTAAACTCAGTTTTTTTATGATGCTATGCGCCTCAGCAATATTTATGTTCGCTTGCTTATTTTCAACATCCAGCTGGCTTCGCCAATAGCTTAAGTTTAAGTAAGGATTATTGATAAACGTTTTCCGCCAATCATCCATGTAATGGCTTGCCGTTTCGTCTGCTTTTTTTGCAAAAAATGGAAAGGAGAAATGTAAATCCGGATGAATAAGCTTTTCGTATTTATTGCAAGAAGAACAGGTACCACAACTGTCCTGTTCAAGTTTTTGCTCGCAATTTATATATTGTGCATAAGCCACGGCAAGGGCTAGACTTCCAGAACTCTCAGGGCCTAAAAACAGTTGTGCATGACTTACTCGGTTATCCCGAATAGTATCCAATAAATGTTGTTTCAGCTCCTCATGGCCAATAATTTTTCTAAACTGCATAGCTCTTCATGCAAATGTACGAATTTATACTTACTGCTTTTGAACATTGTACTGCGAACTGGCATCAGCATGATAAAACTTTAGATTCTTTTCTGTATTATTGCATATAAAATCTATTAACAACAGGAAATGAGATTTATAGTATCCACCTCTATTTTACTTAAACAATTACAAGCGATTAGTGGCGCTTCCAGCTCTAGTACCGTGCTCCCAATATTGGAAAATTTTCTCTTTGAAATCAAGGATAACATCTTGACGATCTCTGCGACGGATTTACAAACCAGCATGGTGACCAATTTGCAAATTGAAGCAAAGGAAGAAGGAAGGGTAGCCATGCCATCCAAAATATTAATTGAAACGCTGAAAACCTTACCGGATCAACCCGTTGCCTTTTCAGTAGATATCAACACCTTGGCAATAGAAATTTCTGCTGGGGATGGTAAATACAAATTAAGTGGTGAAAATGCGGATGACTTTCCTAAGATTCCTGTGATCGATAACATCTCTACAGTAAGCATCGCTGCACCAACATTATTAGAAGCAATCAACAAAACTATTTTTGCAGTCAGCAACGACGAATTACGCCCTGCAATGTCTGGAGTATTGGTTCAGTTGTCTGAGCAAAGTACCACTTTTGTTGCTACAGATGCACACAAATTGGTTCGCTACCGCCGTACAGATGTAGGAGCTGAAAAACCGACCTCCTTAATTTTACCTAAAAAAGCACTTTCTTTATTGAAATCCTCGCTGCCATCTGATGATGTGACGGTTTCAATAGAATATAATACCACCAATGCCTTTTTCCAATTCGGTAACATTAATCTTATTTGCCGTTTAATTGATGAGCGTTATCCGGATTATGAAGCGGTTATTCCTCGATTAAACCCGAATAAACTAACAGTAGATCGCAATTTATTTTTAAACACCTTACGTCGTGTCGTTATATTTGCAAATAAAACGACTCATCAAGTTCGTTTAAAAATTTCTGGCAGCGAATTACATATCTCTGCGGAAGATTTGGATTTTTCCAATGAAGCACACGAACGTTTAAGTTGTCAATTTGAAGGCGAAGACATGGAGATTGGTTTCAATGCGAAATTCCTTGTCGAAATGTTAAATAACCTAAACTGTGAAGAGGTGGTATTGGAAATGAGCACGCCTAACCGTGCTGGATTATTAGTACCTGCTATCAAGGCAGATCACGAAGAGATTTTAATGTTGGTTATGCCAGTAATGTTGAACAATATTTAATAAAAAAGAACATTGGAATTTATTTACGCTATTATTGACTTTATTCTCCATATTGATGATCATTTGGTAGAAATTGTCAATAATTATCAGACTTGGACATACCTGATTTTATTTCTCATTATTTTTGCAGAAACAGGTCTTGTTGTTACTCCTTTCCTTCCTGGAGACTCCTTACTATTTGCTGCAGGTGCAATTATTGCAAAACCGGAAACAGATTTAAACATCTTTGTGATGTGCATCCTGTTAATTTTTGCAGGGATTATTGGAGATATGGTAAATTACCATATTGGTAAATACATTGGCCCCAAGGCCTTCAGTGGCAAACTGCCCTTTTTGAAAAAAGAATATTTGGAACGTACCGAGAAATTTTACGATAAATATGGTGGAAAGACGATTATTTACGCTCGTTTTGTACCTATCGTAAGAACTTTTGCACCATTTGTTGCCGGAGTTGGAAACATGTCCTACGCTAAGTTTGCATCCTATAATGTCATAGGTGCTATTGTATGGGTAACTTCTTTTCTTTTTATAGGTTACTTTTTTGGTGGCTTACCATGGGTAAAAGACAATTTTACTATTGTAATATTTGCTATTATTATACTTTCTATACTTCCTCCAGTGATCGAAGTAATCAGAGAAAAATATTTTAAAAAGAAGGAAGCCTAAAAGCTTCCTTCTTTTGTTTAATGGAATATGGAACTATTAAAAACAGTAATCGATTTCATTCTTCATATCGATTTATACCTTATCGACATCGTCCAAGACTATCAAACATGGACTTACCTCATTTTATTCCTAATCATTTTTGCTGAAACAGGTTTAGTCATTACGCCATTTCTTCCTGGAGACTCTGTTTTATTTGCTATGGGGGCTTTAATTGCAAAACCTGAAACCCCATTGAACATACTGTTTATGTGGGGAATTTTAGTCTTTGCGGCTATTTTAGGCGATTTTGTAAACTATGAAATTGGGAAGCATTTTGGTTTGCGGGTTTTTCGAAAAGAGTCTAACATATTTAAACCTGCATATTTAGAGAAAACCCAAAGCTTTTACACGAAATATGGTCTTAAGACGATAATTTATGCGCGGTTTATACCCATTGTCCGTACGTTTGCTCCTTTCGTTGCAGGGCTGGTAAAAATGGCTTATGCAAAATTTGGGATTTATAATATTGTTGGCGGTTTTTTATGGGTCAGTTTGTTTTTATTTGCGGGGTATTATTTTGGTCAGATTCCATTGGTTAACGATAACTTTTCCATTGTGATTGTCAGCATCATTTTCATATCACTCCTTCCTCCATTGTTGGAAGTTTTCAAAGGCAAGCTCAAAAAAAAGAATAATATTACCAAGTAATTTTAAACGCTTCCACCAAAAGTTAGTCTTTAAAAGAAACACTTGCCTATGCGATACCTATTGATATTCACTTTATGTTGGATAAATCCATTATTTGCACAAAAATCAGTACAACTAGATCGTAAAGAAGCTAAAAAGGCCTTTCATTACCTGAATGAATTTCGCACAAACCCTAACCGAGAGGCTAGAAAGCTGGGCCTTCGATCCATTAAAAACGTCAGTGAGTTTCCTTTAGTTTGGAACGAGGACTTAGCGAAAGCAGCCGAAGAGAAGGCTTTAGATATGGCTAAGCGCAATTACTTTGACCATGTGGATCCTAAAGGATTCGGCCCCAATTATTATATTCATAAAGCGGGATATTCACTCCATAAAGATTGGATAAAAAACAAATCCACAAATAATTTTGAATCCATCGCGGCAAATCACGAAACGGCCATTGCCGGTATTCAGGCCTTTATCATAGGGAAAGGCTCGCCGGGATTTATGCATAGAAAACATGTGCTGGGTTTAGATGAATGGAATGGATCGTTGAAAGATATTGGCATCGGGTTCGTAAGGGTGCCTAGGGGGGCTACGTATAAAACTTATCTCTGTGTATTAATTGCTAAACACGATTGGTAATTAGGGTATTTACTTTAAATGAAGTTTTATACCTTTGCATATGATAAAATCAATGACTGGCTATGGTATGGGTACATTTGAAAATGCTGCCGTAAAATATACCGTTGAAATAAAATCCTTAAATTCTAAATTTTTAGAGTTAAATCTTCGTTTACCAAAGGCTGTTTCCGACCGGGAACTTTTCCTTCGTGGAGAATGCAGCAAATTAATTGAACGAGGAAAGGTCAATATTTCAATAAGCACTGAATACGCGAACCAAACCGCCAAAGCAGCCAGTATCCATGCCGAACTTTTAAAGTCGTATTATCATCAATTGCAAGAAATAGCTTTGCAACTAGGAGAAACGAAATCAAATATATTTGATTTGGCATTGAACATGCCGGAGGTAATCAGCAATAACGATGAGGTCGATGAAGAAGAGGGCAAAGTGTTGGTAGAAGCCTTTCATGCTGCAGTCAAGCAGTTTAATAAATTTCGTGAGGACGAGGGGGCAACACTAAAGAAAGACTTAGAATACCGAGTAGAGTTGATCTTAACCTACTTAAGCGAGGTAGAATCGGTGGAAGGCAGCCGGATTCCATTGATTCGTGAACGCATCAATCAGTATATGGAAGATGCTGTAGGGAAAGAAAATGTCGATATGAACCGTTTTGAACAAGAACTCGTGTTTTATATTGAAAAACTAGATATTACCGAAGAAAAAGTTCGTTTACGTAGTCATTGCAGTTATTTTGTAGACTCGTTGCGTAGTCCCGATTCGAACGGTAAAAAATTAGGCTTTATATCACAAGAAATGGGTAGAGAAATCAACACCCTAGGTTCAAAAGCAAATAATGCGCAGATACAACAAATTGTTGTAAAGATGAAAGATGAATTAGAAAAAGTTAAAGAACAACTATTAAACGTATTGTAGGATGAGTGGTAAATTGTTTATATTTTCTGCCCCTTCTGGTGCAGGAAAAACAACGATCGTAAAGAACTTACTTGAAAAACATGGCGATAAAATTGCCTTTTCCATTTCTGCGAGTACCCGACAACCTCGAGGAAATGAGCAAGATGGTGTAGATTATTATTTTATATCCAAAGATGATTTCTTACATAAGGTTGCCAAACATGAATTTATAGAATTTGAAGAAGTGTATTCTGGCACTTTCTATGGTACGCTAAAGTCTGAGGTTGAACGCTTATGGAGTCAGGGAAAACATGTCATTTTTGACATAGATGTCGTAGGTGGATTACGTTTAAAATCTAAGTTTCCAGAGCAAGCCTTAGCAATTTTCGTGAACCCACCCTCCCTGGAAGTGTTAAAAGAACGCTTGACAGGACGTGGAACCGATTCGGAAGAAAAACTTCAAGAGCGGTTTGCAAAAGCAGCCCACGAATTAAGTTTTGCTGATAAATTTGATGTCGTCTTACAAAACAACGATTTAGAAGTTGCCTGTGCGGAAGCAGAAGAATTGGTGTTAAATTTCATGAATGCTTAGTTGATGGCAAAACGTAAAATTGGTTTATTCTTTGGATCATTTAATCCGGTGCATCTTGGGCACCTGATTATTGCTAATTACATGGCTAATTATACAAGTATAGACGAAGTCTGGTTTGTAGTCTCTCCTCAAAATCCCTTCAAAGACAAAAAGAGCTTGGGTAATATGTACGATCGATTGGAGATGGTGAATTTAGCTATTGAAGGTGCATTGCACTTAAATACCTGTGATATCGAATTCAAATTGCCACAACCTTCCTATACCATTGACACCTTGACTTATTTGCAAGAAAAATATCCAACGAAAGAATTTGTCTTGATTATGGGCGAGGATAATTTGCAAGGTTTATTGAAATGGAAAAATGCGGAACTCATTTTAAGAGACTATCATATTATGGTTTACCCAAGACCTGGATATGAATCCTTGGATTTGCGAAATCATCCCTCAGTGACCTTAACGGACACGCCTATTATGGAACTTTCGTCCACATTTATTAGGCAATCGATAAAGGATAACAAATCGATTAAATACTTTGTTCCGGACCCGGTTATTGACTTTATTGATAAGAAAGGATTGTATTCTTCTTAGGGTTTATTCCCCTATTTCAGCAGTATAAATTTATATTTTTTTCAATTTTTTTAAAACCTTTTATTCCTACCGTTGTTCTTCTTATAAATCACATAACATTTAACAAGGAGGATTAACGATGGATAAATTAGATTTAAAAGGGAAGTGGAACGAATGGAAGGGAAAAATTAAACAAGAATATGCCGACTGGACAGATGATGATTTGAAGTATGAAGAAGGAAAAGATGAAGAATTGTTAGGTCGGATCCAACAAAAATTAGGAAAAACTCGAGAAGATGTAGTGAATTGGCTGAATAATTTAGGCTAATACGAATTGCATCTTAGTATAGAGGACCAGCTTATTTATTAAGCTGGTCCTTCTTTTTTTTATCAATCAGCAATAATAAATGGATTTTAAATGGATCTCATTCGGATCTCCATCGGACATTGATTGGTGATTTCCGAACAAGATCCGAATGAGGTCCGAACAAGATCCAGGGTAGTTCCCCAAGAGTCAGATTTTCTGCCGAAGGCGAGGCTGCGTAAAATGAGCTTTAAGGCGCTTCATAGCGCCAACGTGTAATGACTACAAAATATTAATGTTAAGTTCATTCATCATGGGGCTAACTTTGCTGTTATTCAGACCATAATTTACTAACTTAGCATCATGACAAAGAAAAAACCAACCATATTGGTTGTAAATGATGATGGGATAACGGCCCCAGGTATAAAGGTGCTTTTGGAGGTAATGCAAGAGATTGGTGATGTGGTTGTTGTTGCGCCGGATAGTCCACAGTCCGGGATGGGGCATGCAATTACTATAGGAAAACCCTTGCGTCTTGATAAAATCAGCATTTATGAGGGGGTAGAGATGTATAAATGCTCTGGCACACCTGTGGATTGTGTAAAATTGGCTGTCAACAAGATTTTTAAAGGCAAAAAACCAGATTTATGTGTATCAGGAATCAATCATGGATTAAATTATTCCATTAATGTTTTGTATTCCGGAACCATGTCAGCAGCGGTGGAAGGTGCTATTGAAGACATTCCTTCCATTGGTTTTTCATTGGATGATTTTTCACATACGGCGGATTTTTCACATTGTAGAAAATACATTAAGGCCATCGCTTTGCAGGTGTTGGAACACGGTTTGCCGAAGAACACCCTATTGAATGTCAATTTCCCTAATATACGAGAGGAAATAAAAGGCTTAAAAATCTGTAGGCAAGCAAATGCGAAATGGTTTGAAGAATTTGACGAACGAGTAGATCCTTATAATAGAGAATATTTTTGGATGACTGGTAAATTTCAACTCAATGATCGAGGTGAAGATACGGATGCATTTGCCATTACACATGGTTATGTATCTATTGTACCTACGCAATTTGATATGACGGCACATCATGCCATACCCGAATTGAATTCTTGGAGTTTTGAAGTTTAAAGAGGCATGAAAAACAACTTATTGATTGGTTTTGGCTTAGGGCTTATCGCTCCAGTACTCGCCTATTTTTTGACAAAACATACCGATTTAGTCACTCAACTTTTTCCGGACAAACCCACAGCATTTTATATACTTGCTGCGGCAGTAAATGTGATTGGCTGTTGGTCTTGTTATAAAAAAGGCTTGGATAAGTTGGCAAATGGGCTCATATTAGCCGCTTTTTTAGGCATGATCTTGTTGGTACTGACTAAAAACATAAGCATTACCTTATAATACAGGGAACAAATAGATAGAGAAGAATATGGAATTAACATTGGGGTTTTCGCCTTGTCCAAATGATACCTTTATTTTTGACGCTTTAATTCATAATAAAATTGATACGCAAGGGCTTCAGTTTCACGTGGAATACCACGATGTAGAAACGTTAAATTCGAAAGCTTTTCGTGGAGACTTAGCAATCACTAAATTAAGCTACCACGCCTTTGCTTATGCGGTAGAAGCGTACGAACTCTTGGACGCGGGCAGTGCTTTAGGATTTGGGGTGGGCCCTTTATTGATTTGTAAGAACCCATCAATAGCGGCAGAATTGGGCAGTTTGGCAGGTCAGGATATTCCTGCCTCTTGGCATGATTTGCGGATTGGGATTCCTGGAAAATTTACAACCGCTAATTTCTTGTTGGGAATGGCCTATCCTCAATGGCAAAATAAAACAGAAATGCTGTTTTCATCCATTGAACAAGCATTATTGGATGATGAAATTGATGTGGGCTTAATTATTCATGAAAATAGATTCACCTACCAAGACAAAGGTTTATTTAAATTAGTGGACTTAGGTGATTTCTGGGAAAAGACCACCGGGTCTCCTATTCCCTTGGGAGGAATCGTTGTAAAACGATCTTTGCCGCAAGAAGTGAAATTATTAGTCAATCAATTGATTCGTCAGAGCGTCACATATGCATTTGATCATCCTAAATCAGGTTTGGATTATATCCGATCACATGCACAAGAAATGAAAGAAGAAGTGATGTACAAGCATATTGAATTGTATGTAAATCAATATTCCATAGACTTGGGCGAAAAAGGGAAAGAAGCTATAAATCAATTGTTTGACAAGGCAAGAGCACTAAACTTAATCCCAACAAGTGCGCATAATATTTTTTTAGAAAAATAATTGATAAAAAAGGACTGTGAAACTGTAAGTTATCATCAGTAATAATTAAATTTGCCCGACTAATGTCAAAATGTCTGCTTGTTGGTTTTGGAGTCATTATTGTACATTCGAATAGAGAAATAAAGAATTATGTTAAAGTTTTTAAGCAAAATATTTGGTAGTAAGTCCGAAAGAGATATCAAAGGAGTACAACCTATTGTAGATAAAATCAAGGCTGAGTATGCAAAATTAGAAAGCCTTTCCAATGATGAACTTCGGGGGAAGACCTTAGAGTTTAAAAATAGAATTAGCAGTTTTTTGCAAGAAATCGACACTGAAATTAGTTCCTTAAAGGAGCAAGCTGAAGTGACGGAGGATATGGAAGAGAAAACTTCCATTTACGATAAGATTGATAAACTAGGCAAAGATCGTGATAAAAAGCTAGAGGAAATATTATTAGAACTATTACCAGAGGCTTTTGCTGTTGTAAAAGACACCGCACGTCGTTTTACGGCAAGTACTGAAATTGAAGTTACAGCAACGGATTTCGACCGCGGTTTAGCGACTCGTAAAGCCAATGTGAGCATACAAGGGGATAAAGCACTTTGGAAAAACACTTGGACCGCTGCAGGGGTTGAGGTAACTTGGAACATGGTTCATTACGATGTTCAATTAATAGGTGGTATCGTTTTACATCAAGGAAAAATTGCCGAGATGTCTACTGGTGAAGGTAAAACATTGGTTGGAACATTGCCTACTTATTTGAATGCATTGTCTGGTCAAGGAATTCACATTGTCACAGTGAATGATTATTTGGCACGTCGTGACTCGGAGTGGAATGGTCCAATATTCGAGTTTCATGGTATGAGTGTAGATTGTATTGATAAATATCAACCGAACTCTACCCAACGTAGACAGGCCTACCTGAACGATATTGTTTATGGAACGAACAATGAGTTTGGTTTTGATTATTTAAGAGATAACATGACCAACACGAAAGAATCGATGGTTCAACGAAAACTGCATTTTGCGATGATCGATGAGGTGGATTCGGTATTGATTGATGATGCTCGTACCCCATTGATTATTTCAGGACCTATTCCTTTAGGAGACCAACATGAGTTTTACCAGTTGAAACCAAGGATTGAGCGTTTGGTCAATGCGCAAAAAGCGTATATCAATACCGTTCTAAACCAAGCGAAGAAGGCGATTGCGGAAGGTGATTCGGAGGTTGAAGGTGGTGGATTAGCATTATTGCGTGCTTATCGTGGATTACCTAAAAACAAAGCATTAATCAAATATCTTTCGGAGAGTAACCATAGACAAATACTTCAAAAGATTGAAAACTATTATATGCAAGAGCAAAACCGACAAATGCCAAAGGCAGATGCGGAATTGTTTTTCGTAATCGATGAAAAAAATAACCAAGTCGAATTAACGGAAAAAGGAATTGAGCTAATCACTGCTACTGGTGAAGATGCTAGTTTCTTCATTTTACCGGATGTTGGTTCAGAAATCGCTGAGATTGAAAAAATGGAAGCTCCTTTGGAAGAGAAGGCGGCTAAAAAAGAGGAATTAATGCGTGACTATTCTGTGAAATCAGAACGTATTCATTCCATCAATCAATTATTAAAAGCATATACCCTATTTGAGCGTGACGATCAATACATTGTCGATGAAGGCAAAGTAAAAATTGTAGACGAACAAACAGGTCGTATTATGGATGGCCGTAGGTATTCAGATGGATTGCACCAAGCAATTGAAGCGAAGGAAAATGTTAAAGTAGAGGATGCGACTCAAACATACGCAACCATTACCTTACAAAACTATTTCCGTATGTACCATAAATTGTCAGGGATGACAGGTACTGCATCTACAGAAGCGGGTGAATTGTGGGAAATCTATAAATTGGATGTGGTAGAAATTCCGACGAACAAATCGATTCAACGAAATGACCGTCAGGATTTTATTTACCGTACTGCACGTGAAAAATATAATGCTGTAGCACAAGAAATACAAGTATTAACAGAAGCTGGCCGTCCCGTATTGGTAGGTACAACATCTGTTGAAATTTCTGAATTGTTGAGCCGTATGCTGAAGTTAAGAGGTATAAAACACAATGTGTTGAATGCTAAACTTCACCAAAAAGAGGCAGACATTGTTGCAGAGGCAGGCCGTCCAGGTCAGGTAACTATTGCCACCAATATGGCGGGTCGTGGTACGGATATTAAATTGGCTGAAGAAGTAATAAACTCCGGAGGTCTAGCGATTATTGGTACAGAACGTCATGAATCTCGTCGTGTTGACCGTCAGTTAAGAGGTCGTGCAGGACGTCAAGGAGATCCAGGATCTTCACAATTCTTTGTATCCCTAGAAGATCCATTAATGCGTTTGTTCGCATCAGAGCGGATTTCTAACCTGATGGTGAAAATGGGTGTTGAAGAAGGTGAAGTAATGCAACACAGCATGTTGACGAAATCTATTGAGCGTGCACAACGCAAAGTAGAGGAAAATAACTTTGGTATTCGTAAGCGTCTATTAGAGTATGATGATGTTATGAACTCTCAGCGTTCAGTAATCTACACGAAACGTAAAAATGCGTTGTTTGGCGAACGTTTAGATGTTGATTTGAACAATACTATTTATGATGTAGTCGAAGATGTGGTGATTCAAGCAAAAGAAGATAATTCTTTTGATGAGTTCCAAATTGAAGTGATCCGTGTATTTGCGATCAATCCAGAAGTTACGCAGGAAGAGTTTGCTTCATTAAGTGCCAATGATCTTGCGGAGAAATTATTCGAACAAGTAATTAATTATTACCATCGCAAGGCGGAAAATATAGCGGTTCAAACCTTACCGGTATTAACGAATGTATTGGCAGAGCGCGGTGGCATGATCGAAAATATCGTAGTTCCTTTCTCTGATGGAATTCGTGGCATTCAAGTTGCTACCAATTTGAAGAAGGCCGTGGAGACTCAAGGGAAAGAAGTTTTTAAATCTTTCGAAAAAGGCATTGTTCTAGCGCTTATTGATGAAGCATGGAAAGAGCATTTGCGTGAGATGGATGATTTAAAACAATCGGTTCAGAATGCAGTTTATGAGCAAAAGGATCCAATTATTATTTACAAAATGGAAGCCTACAATTTGTTCAAAACAATGTTGGCAGCAATGAACAAAGATATTGTGAGCTTCTTGTTTAAAGGTGAAATACCTGGACAACAACAAGAACCACAAAATATTCAAGCGGCACGTCCAGAGGCTCCTAAAGTAAAAATGAAGGAAACGAAGGAAGAGTTAAGTTCTCCAACAGGTGTATCTGAGGAAGATTTGCAAACGAGCGAACCTCAAGTTACTCAGCCCATCCGTAAAGAGCAAACCGTCGGTAGAAATGATGTTTGTCCTTGTGGATCAGGTCTTAAATACAAGAACTGTCACGGTAAATAGATAAGAAATGATAAAAAAAGGATTTATTGTAAGCTGTTTATTTTTCTTGAGCATCACCCTCGTGAAGGCGCAAGAAGGTAAGGTAGAAGTGGTAAAAGATAGTTTAATAAGTTTACTACAAGAATACCGGGCTTACTATGCTATAAATCCAACAACCAGTAAGGTTGTGAGTTTGGAGCCTAAAACCATTGATAAATCTCGGGCAAGCCGAGTGAAAGTTCGTGGTTTTAGGGTTCAAATATTTTCTGGATCGAATAGAAATGAAGCTACGAATGTGCAGAACAGTTTTATTCGTCAAAACCCAGATGTAGGCGCGTATTTGGATTATGTAGAACCAAATTATCGGGTCAAAGTAGGAGATTTCACCAGCCGATCACAAGCAACAGATTATATGAGACAGTTGCGAGGAACCTATCGCAATGTTTTTGTCTTTGTAGAAGATGTTTGGACTTGGCAATAGTAGCGAAGACATGTCAACCATCAAACAACGTATTCAGGATCTCGCGAAGTCTTATTTTCAAGACACCGTAACCAATAGACGATTTTTACACCAACATCCTGAATTATCTTTTGAAGAATATAATACCTCTGATTTTGTTAAGAAAATATTGACAGACTTAGAGATACCATTCGAATCCATGGCCAATACGGGTGTGGTTGGAATCATAAAGGGTGATTTAGCTTCTTCCAAAGTAATTGCTTTGCGTGCAGATATGGACGCATTGCCTATTCAAGAAGTGGAAGGACGAGCCTATGGCTCTCAAAATCCAGGCGTGATGCATGCTTGCGGGCACGATGTACATACCTCTTCCTTATTGGGCGTTGCAAAAATTTTAAATGAACTAAAATCTACTTTCGGAGGAACGATTAAGTTAATTTTTCAACCGGGAGAGGAACGTTTACCAGGAGGTGCTTCTTTAATGATTAAAGAAGGCGTATTGACTAACCCTACTCCTTCTTCGATTATAGGACAACATGTGATGCCTTTTATAGAAGCCGGAAAGGTCGGTTTTCGCTCAGGAAAATACATGGCTTCTTGTGATGAGTTATTTATGACCGTGAAAGGAAAGGGAGGGCATGCGGCTCAACCTCATCAAAATATAGATCCAATTGCTATAACGGCACAAATAATTACGGCTATGCAACAAGTCGTTAGCCGATTTGCTGATCCTAGAATACCTTCGGTATTATCTTGGGGGAAGATTATCGGAAATGGTGCTACGAATGTAATTCCAGATGAAGTTTATTTGGAAGGCACATTTCGGACATTTGATGAAATCTGGCGAGCTGATGCTCATGAGCGCATGCAAAAAGTCGCTGTTGGTATCGCCGAAAGTATGGGTGCAAGCTGCGATTTTGAAGTCAGAAAAGGCTATCCGTATTTGATAAATGATCCAAAGGTTACGGAACATGCACGTCAATGTGCGGTAGACTATTTGGGCGCAGAACAGGTGTTGGATTTGGACTTATGGCCAGCTGCCGAAGATTTTGCTTATTATTCTCAAGAAATTAATGCTTGTTTCTATCGTTTAGGAACTGGAAATAAATCCAAAGGAATTACTTCAGCAGTGCATACATCAAGCTTTGATATTGATGAAAATGCGCTTGAAATCAGCATAGGACTTATGGCTTACATAACCCTGCAAAGTTTATCCGAATAAAGGATGTCTTCCCATCACATCATACGAGAAAATCAAGAACCTGCTTTATTTATAGCAGACTATTTTAGTCTATCTACAGAGCATTTGGGACAGCTTTTGGAGTGGAGTCCTACCCTGCTTGCCTTGGCAAGTCAATATGATTTTTTGCAATCCGCAGGAATTAAAGTCGATGTATTATTAGCCCCTTCGGAGACTATAATTGATGACCTGGAAGAGCATACGGAAATAATTTATTATGGCAACTCGTATTGGCAGACCCTTTTTACATACCTCCAAGAGAAGAAAAACGTTAACCTTCATATTCTGAGTCAAGAGTTAGATTTTAAAGCATTGGAACCTTGGCTTGAGCTTTTCACAATTAATGTGCTTAGAGGGAACCGCAAGGTGTTATTTCAAAAAGAATATCATAAATGGCTTCCTAAAGGATTTCGCTTAGAAATCCTTAATCAGGATGAATCCTTGGTTTCTGGTTCCAACCTCCATTATTTAGGTGACGCTCGTTTTGAGGTTTTGACCGATGGATTTGTGAAGATTGCCAAGCAGTTGGACTATCTTGTAATTTCTGAAGAACTATGATCGAGATACGTCCTGCAGAAAAAGAAGAAGTTCCATTAATCCAAGAATTGGCCATAGCCATTTGGCGCCCAACTTATCAAGGAGTAATCTCCGAGGATCAAATTGATTTTATGTTGGATAAATCCTATTCGAGGGAAGCCATCCTCCAGAGCATGGATACAGGCCAGTTATTTTATTTGATTTTCTTGGAAGGACTTGCGGAAGGTTTTATGGGCATTACGGTAAGAGAGCCTATTTTACGGATTGAAAAATTATATCTAAACCCGAAGGTGCAAGGTCGAGGATTGGGAAAAAAGTTTATCGAATTTGCTAAGGATCTTGCATTAAGTCAAGGTCTCTCGGTTTTGGAATTGAATGTGAATCGTGGGAATAAGGCCTATGATTTTTACCTTAAACAAGGATTTAAGGTAGTAGAGACGGTGGATATTCCCTACTACCAATATGTGCTGAATGATTACATCATGAAGAAAAACTTAATTTCTTAACTTTTCTACCCGTGTTGGTGTTTGCTTTCCTTGAACAATACCAATCGCACCTTTAGCAATTGCTTCAATACTGGATTTTATGTTTTGAATATCAAGGGTGCTTACCTCATCTTTTACGGTATGATAGTATTGATCCTTATCTATTTGCGAGGTGGAAAAAGTATGTGCAGGTACACCTAAAGCGGCTAATACGGCATTATCACTCCGATAGAATAAGTTTTGTGTTTTATATGGGTCTGGGTGGAACGTGAACTGCGTACCTTCTACATTTTCTTGCATTAATTTTCCCAAATTGGAAGCGTCGTATCCAGTGACATATAAGCTGTTCAATCCAAATTTAGAATCTTTTCCAATCATTTCGATGTTGATCATGGCAACAACTTTTTCTGGGTTTATATTGTTAGAAAAATACTTAGAACCAAACATGCCTATTTCTTCGGCAGTAAATGCAACGAAGATTAACGTTCTTTCATTATTATTAAGTTGTTTATAATAGCGCGCCAATTCAATCATAGCGGTTGTTCCTGAGGCATCATCATCCGCCCCATTGGCGATAGAATCTTGATCTACTGCAGGCAATACGCCAATGTGATCGTAATGAGCTGAAAAAATGACATATTCATCCGGTTTAGATTTTCCGGGTAATATGGCGGCCACATTAAACATTTTTAAATCTAATGTGGAAGTTTTTTGACTGGTTTCATTAGGCGTTTCACCCGCATTAGCAATATAGAACAATTTGGACTTTAGGCTTTTTGCTGGTTCACTTTTTAATGTTATTTGATCTCTGCTATAAATTCTTTTAAATCTTGCTAAAAATGCGGCATGCTTGCGGTCTACTTGTACTTTGGCTTCTGTAGAATCATTTTGCATGATTTCACGGAATCGCACGGAAAAATCTTCATCAGGTCCAATGGAAAGGATGACTGATTTGTTTTTCGGATTGATGGGGTTGCCTAGCATCAAAAATTCTTCTGCCGGTAAAGACTTTCCATCAATTTTTACAATTTGATTCTTTTCTTTTTTTTGTTCTACTTCGAATGTTTGTTTGAAATCTTTGTCTGCGTATGGGCTTAAACCAATGGCTTTAAATTCAGAGGCTATAAAATCTGCAGCCTTCCAGATTTCAGGTCTTAATGCAGATCTACCTTTCATCTCATCAGAGGCCAATGTGTTTAGGATTCTTGTGATATTTTCAGTAGTAGTCACTTCATTCTTTTGGGCAAAAGAAATCGTTAAAGAACATCCTAATAGCAAAAAGGATATAAAAAGTTTTTTCATATTCATGTACTTATTGTGGAAAGTTAAGCAATTTTAGTAATTAGTATACCAGTGTTTCAGGTTAAAATTAATTATATTTGATAAAAAGAAGCGCATGAAAGAAATAAGTGTTATCGAATTAAAAGATATGATGGATCATAATGTTGAGTTTCAATTAATCGACGTTCGTGAACCTTTTGAATATGAAGTATCTAATTTAAATGGGTTAAATATACCTTTATCAGGAGTAGTTATTGAAAAAGATAAAATTTCTAAAGACATTCCTGTAGTGGTTCAATGCCGCTCTGGCAAGCGTAGTGCTCAGGCGATTATGCTGTTGGAACAAGAAGGATATACCAATCTTTCTAACCTTCACGGCGGAATTTTAGCTTGGAAGGACGAGTTTGACCAAGATATGGATGTTTATTAGGTTAAGCAATTCAAGATAAAAAGCTCAAAGAAATTTGAGCTTTTTATTTGCGCCTGCGTTTTTTGCGATAATCCCATTGTTATTGCTTTTTTATTATAAAAATATTAAAAATCTTCTTTTGTAAGACTCTGCTATTATTGAATTGATAAAAGAGTTACCTTTACAATAGGTTACCAATTGTAAATAAAAAAGATTTTTATGTCCAATCAAGACAACAACACGTACAGTTTTTTTCAAGGAGTTGCGAGGAACTTCGACAAAGCGGCAAAATTCACCCAATTCTCCCCAGGTATTTTAGATCAAATTAAAGCTTGTAACTCGATTTTGAGGGTTAAATTTCCTGTTAAAATTGGGGATGGTATAGAAGTTATTGAAGCTTATCGCGTACAGCATTCTCATCATAAGTTACCTTGTAAAGGGGGTATTCGCTTTAGTATGGAAGTGGATCAGGATGAAGTGATGGCTTTAGCCTCCTTAATGACTTACAAGTGTGCAATTGTAAATGTGCCTTTCGGTGGAGCGAAGGGTGGAATCAAGATTGATGCGAAGAAATATTCGGAATATGAATTGGAAAAAATTACGCGTCGGTATACTACTGAACTCGTGAAGAAGAATTTCATAGGCCCAGGTACGGATGTGCCTGCACCAGATTATGGAACGGGTGCTCGGGAGATGAGTTGGATTGTAGATACGTATACGACCTTAAATCCGAATGAAATTAATGCACAGGCTTGTGTTACTGGGAAACCAATCTCTCAAGGAGGTGTTCGTGGTCGTACGGAAGCAACAGGTTTGGGCGTGTTTTTTGGTGTAAGGGAGGCTTGTAAGGTGAAAGAAGATATGGATGCCTTAGGATTAAGTGTTGGTATAGAAGGAAAAAAGGTAATTGTGCAAGGCTTGGGAAATGTAGGCTACCATGCGGCAAAGTATTTTCAAGAAGCAGGCGCTATAATCGTAGGCTTGATTGAATATGAAGGCGCTATTTACAAGGAAGAAGGCTTGGATCTTGAAGAGGTCGTGGCGCACCGTAAAACAAGCGGATCAATAGTAAATTTTCCGGGAGCAACCACAATAGAAGAATCTGCCAAGGGATTGGAATATCCCTGTGATATCTTAATTCCTGCGGCTTTAGAATCGGTTATTAATGGCGATAATGCGGATCGTATTCAAGCTAAAATTATTGGAGAGGCAGCAAATGGGCCCATTACGCCGGATGCCGACGAGGTGTTTAATAAAAAAGGAATTTTGGTAATTCCTGATATATACTTAAATGCAGGAGGAGTTACCGTTTCTTATTTTGAATGGCTGAAGAATTTAAGTCATGTCCGCTATGGTCGATTGGAAAAGCGTTTTAGTGAAAACATGTATGCTGAAATTTTGAATATTATTGAGTCCATGACCAATCAGCAGGTTTCTAAACTAGAACGGAAGATTATACTGCGTGGACCTGATGAAGTGGATTTGGTGTATTCTGGATTGGAAGATACCATGATTGGTTCCTACCAAGAAATACATCAAATTTGGAAAAAGACAGATGGGGTTGAAGATTTACGTACAGCGGCATTTATTTGCGCAATTAATAAGGTTGGTGAATCTTATAAAGAATTAGGTATTTTCCCATAGGGTTGAGCTAAATATTATCCTTAACTTTGTTTCATGAACAAGGTATTTCATCAGACTAAACAAGCCTTCTTGTTTAGTCTGATTTTTTATGTAGGGTCAATCTTATTGTTACTTTTCAAAGTAAGCTTTGCCCCTATGCTATTAAGCATTTCACTTGTGATTTCGATGATTTGGGTAGTAATGGTTCTATTGGAGGTCATGCGGTCCAATCGCATCCTTTCTTATGAACGATTGATGCTATGCGTTTTTATCATTACCTGCAATATTTTAGCGGGAATCGTTTATTTTTACTTCCTTCGGGAACGAGTAATAGGTTATAGAGAAATTAAGAACAAATGACAAAAAAGTTTATATTAAATATCGTCTTAAATTTAGGGATCGTATTTTTGGTGTTGAGTGGTTTAGCAGGATATAATAGTGGTAATATGCTTTTTGTAGGCATATCCATTGCCTTGCTTGTTGTTTTGCTTTACTTAAAAGTGGTTTTATTAAAGCAAGTAAATCGGGATGCGAGAGAAAAATATGAAGCGCAAAAGCTGGATAATAGTCAAAAGAAAAGGGCTAAAAAATAGCCCTTTTTTTATGATATGTTATTTAACAAACGGTGGTTTCTTAACCACTGCTTTGATGGGTTGGTTTCTGATGCTTATAAAAAGTTCAGTGCCTTCTTTGCTATAGGCATTATCGACATAACCAAGACCAATTGATTTCTTAAGAGATGGAGATTGAGTTCCTGAAGTCACACGTCCGATGATGGTTCCTTCAGCGTTTACTATTTCATAATCGTGACGAGCAATACCTCGATCGATCATTTCAAAACCTACTAGTTTTTGACTCACTCCTTGTTCCTTTTCAGCCTTTAAGTTGGCGGAGTTTACGAAGTCTTTGGTAAACTTGGTTACCCAACCTAATCCAGCGGCTAATGGGGAAGTCGTATCATCAATATCATTTCCGTATAAACAGAAACCCATTTCTAAACGTAAAGTATCACGAGCACCTAATCCAATAGGTTTAATTCCGAAAGGCTTTCCTGCTTCCATGATTGCATTCCAAACTTGTTCTGCATGTTCATTGGCAACATAAATTTCAAAACCACCAGCACCAGTATAACCCGTAGCAGAAACTAAGACATTTTCTACACCTGCAAAGACACTCTTCTTAAACGAGTAATATTCCATAGGGGCTAAGTCGATATCTGTTAAGCTCTGCAATGCATCGGCTGCTTTTGGTCCTTGGATTGCGAAAAGTGAAGTTTCATCGGAGATGTTCTTCATTTCTACACCGTAAGTATTGTATTTACTTATCCAGTCCCAATCTTTGTCTATATTGGACGCGTTAACAACTAATAAATAGGTTAAATCATCAATTTTATACGTTAAGAAGTCATCTACAACTCCACCTTGTTCATTGGGAATGTAGCCATATTGAACTTTTCCGTCGTAAAGTTTCGACGCATCGTTAGAAGAAATTTTTTGGATAAGTTCAAGCGCATTTTCGCCTTTAAGAATAAATTCTCCCATGTGGCTCACATCAAATATGCCCACTCCAGTTCTTACAGTTTCATGTTCGTCGTTGATACCTGAATATTGTACAGGCATATTAAATCCGGCGAAAGGAACCATTTTAGCACCAAGAGCAATATGCACATTTGTAATTGCAGTATTTTTCATGTTAATTCAATGATTTATAGTTCATACAAAAGTAGCAAATTCCGCTGTAAAAGCGGGTTTATCCTGTTGATGTTAACAAAATAATGTGCAATCGATTTCTTAGGAGGGCAAAATGAAATTAAAATTGATCTTCAGGCTTAATTTGTAGGATTTCCAAGGCTCTTTTAAACTCAGGTTGTATATCGGCGTGTATGCGTATTTCTTCTTTGGTAATCGGGTGTAAAAAGGCCAATTGCTGTGCATGAAGCAGCATGCTATCGTGTTCGAAGGTTTCCTTCCACAATTTGTTTTGCTTATTACAGCCATGGGGTCTATCCCCGATTATGGGGTGCATGATGTGGGCAAAATGCCTTCTTAGCTGATGCATACGGCCAGTTTGGGGCTTTGCCTTGACTAAGGAATACCGGGATGTGGGATGTTTCCCAAAAGGAAGATCTATTTCGGTATGTCTTAAGGTCTGAAAATGTGTCAGAGATTCCTGAATTGTTCCATTTTCTTTTTTTAAGGGATAATCAATGGATCCTTCCAAAGGAGAATGGCCTCTTAAGACTGCTATGTATTCTTTTTGAATTAAATTTTGAGCAAAGGCTTGTTGAATAAGGCTATCCATTTCCTTGTTGAGCGAAAATAATAATACACCTGATGTTTTGCGATCGATGCGGTGTGCAGGATACACCATTTTGCCAATTTGTTCTTTTAAAAGTTGAAGCGCAAATTCCGAGGCATCAGCAGCAATGAATGAACGATGCACTAAAAGGCCATGAGGCTTATTTATTGCAATGAGGTCCTCTGATTCAAATAGTATTTCGAGCATTACTGTTGTTTAATAACTTCGATCAATTGATCGGCCTTTTCATCGAGTTTGGAACTGATCCACACCTGATTGAATGCGCCTCCACCAATGATAATCTGTTCGCCATTCCAATTGATTTTAGAAAGGGAAAATAAAAAATAATTATGGGTGCTGGTATAGTTTTGAACAAACTGATTGATGACTTGGTCACCAAATAGCATCATTCCTAGATCTAAGGCATCTTTATCTTTATACTTCAGTTGATTCGTTAAAATCTCCTTTGCTTTCAAGGTCAATTCATTTTCCATCTTTTCTTTTGAGGGATTGGTGAATACCGCAAGTAAAAGAATGGCAATAGTTAATAGGGAAAAAATTCTTTTTTTACTCATTATACAAAGGTAATTGTATTTATTAAAATATGAATTGTATTAGCCAAATGGTTAACAGATACATGAGGTAAATGAATGCGGTAATCAAAATAAGAAAGACTGCGAGTATCACTAAAAGTATTCCTTTGGCACTTCCTTGATGTTTATTGTCGTAATAATGTTCTTTTAATAAGTTAATATTTTTGTTATTGGCTTTATTAAAAAAGTCGAAGATGTTGCCGAATAATGGAATGGAACCCAATAGCGCATCCCAGGTTATATTCAAAAGCATTTTGACCGCGAGCTTGCTACTTGCGCCATTCCTGTACATGACTATGACGAGGCATAGAGAGACGAAGAAAGTCGTTATTTGACCGGCAAAAGGGATGAAATTGAGGATGGGATCTAAACCGAAACGAAAATTACCAATGCGAAAACGACTATCAAGTAAATTTGATAGCCGTTCCACCCAAAGAAAATCTTTTGAGATATTATCACTTTGAATTTGGTGATTTTTAGTCATGTTATTTGATTTCAAAGACTGCGTCTAAGTTGCAAATGAGTTTGATCGGTTTAATGTCTAAGTCTATACCATCAGCAACGGCTTGTTCTTCCAAATTTGAGGTTTTAGCCATGCTATACATTCTTGGTTGTGGCATGATATCGTTCCAGTTCAACGAACTATTGTCATTAATAAGGATCACTTTCCCTAATTGCTCGTTTTCTGCTTCAGCTAGAATTTCTGCGTTGTTTCTGGCATTTTTAACTGCTAGTTTTCTCAATTCTTTCTCTATCTCTACCTTTTTGGAGTGATCGTAGCCGTCAATATTTGTGCTTTGTAATCCTTTAGCATCCACAGCATCAAGGATTTCGTTCAGTTTGTTTAAGTTACTGACTTTAATACGATACTGTCTAGACTGCAAAAGCTCTGTGTTTTTCTTTTTTGTTTGGTAATTGTAACTGTAGATATTTTGAATGGTAATATCGGCTTTTTCTATGCCGTTTTTGATGGCTGCATCGAACAGTTGTTTTTCCAAAGTTTCTACAGGAACTTTTTTCTTCGTATTTCCATCGATGAAATATTCTTTTAAAGAGATGGATAAGTAAATGATATCAGGAGTTACTTCCTTTTCTGCATACCCACGGGTAGATATTCTTCTTGAATTTTCCATAGTTTGTTGTTGAGCCTGGGCTGAAAGTAAAAAGGTACAAAGCGCTAGAATTGATAAAATCTTTTTCATATTATTTATGTATTTTATTTGAATTGTCAAAAATCTTTCCAAAAAATTTAAATAGATAGACAAAAGAAAACGAATATTGTTTAATAGCAAGATGATAATAATTAATTCATATTTAGAAAATATTTGATACCTTTAAAAAAAACAATAATTAATAACATGCAAGAAGGAGTAGTAAAATTCTTTAATGAAGCCAAAGGTTTCGGTTTCATCATTCCAAATTCCGGCGAGAGCGAAATTTTTGTTCACGTTTCAGGATTAGTTGACAAAGTTCGTGAAAACGACCACGTTTCTTACGAAGTTGAACAAGGCCGCAAAGGTCTTAACGCGGTAAATGTAAAGCTTATCTAATAGAATAGATTCAATATATATTTATTGTGGAAAAGCCCGTTATTACGAATAATGGGCTTTTTTATGTTTAATTTCCAAAGATCTCCTCCAAGATATACAAGGAATTGATATCGCTAAAATTATCGGTATGCAGTTTATAGTAGTCGATAACTTTTTGCAAGAGGTAGGTCCTATCATCTTTTTGGAGTTTGATGTTACTACAGTCGCTGAAGTTGGAGGACAGCAGGTTTCTAAGGTATCCGCTATAGGGTTCTTGTATGACCTGTAAATGCTGGGGAAGACTCTTGGTAAACCGCCCTTCTTGTAAATCAAAATAGGGTAAAGCCTCGACGCGCGGGTGGAATCCTAGAAAGTTGCTAAGCTTTAATAGAAAGATCAGGTGATAATTGGCTAAGCCGTCTTGTGCCTCATCCAGCCAGATGATTGAACTTTCTAAAAAATGATATAATTGAGGGTCAGGATGCTGATGTCTTAAGACTTTATATAAAACCTCATTGATAAATAAGGCCAAAGAACTTTTTATAATGTTTAAAGGAATTGAGGTTAAGACCGGATATTGATGGGCTTCTTTAATTCGTTGAATAGTCGCATTTTCTTTTTGATAAACTAATAAATCCAACAAATGAAACGGTTGTAACATATTGAATGGAATTTTAGCTTTAGGTTTTTTAGCCCCATTAATCATATAGGATTGCAATCCAAATTCTGCGGTATAGATCTGTGCAATAACGCTACTTTCGGAATAATTCGTGATTTTTAAGGGAATACCTTTTGTTTTGACAAGCATATAGCTAGTTCTTGTTTTTTCTTTTGTTTCTAAAATTTAAAATAGTGTTTCGATCAATGGATCGGAAGAAACTGTATACAATGGTAATGAAACCATAGCCGAAAGCAATTACACCAAATGCCATGAGGAATTTGTAACTGTTATTTTCATTCTTCATCAATTGGTAGGATATTAAAATCAAGACAATTGCAAGGATGATACTGATAATTCCACGGATTAGATATTTGTTCATTTGTGAATTGTTGAAAACTATTATTAGCTAACTCGTATTAATAATGATGCAAATTACAGTATTTTTGTGGACTTCTACCCTCTCTAGCAATTATTAAAAAATAATTCCTTAATTTTTATTGTATTTCCCAAAAGAAATATAGATATTTGCACACTCGTTTCTAAGGAGACGTTTTTATAAATAAGGACAACAATAAAAAAAGAATATCATGTCAAGAATTTGTGATTTAACAGGCAAGACGGCATTAAAAGGAAATAACGTGTCTCACTCGAACGTTAAGACTAAGCGTAAATTTTACCCGAATTTACAGACTAAACGTTTCTATATTCCTGAAGAAGATCGTTGGATTACTTTAAAAGTATCTACGTCAGCTATCAAAACAATAAACAAAAACGGTATAACAGCAGCTATTGATAAATTTATCAAAACTGGAAGTATTTAATTATTAGATACGCCCCTGTTTTATCAGCATAACATAGAATCATGAAATTCACCCGTGAGGGTATTAATAATAAAGGCAATGGCAAAAAAAGGAAATAGAGTACAAGTAATTTTAGAGTGTACTGAACACAAAGAAAGTGGACTTCCGGGAATGTCTCGTTATATTACCACGAAGAACAAAAAGAACACAACTGAACGTTTGGAAATGAAGAAATTCAATCCAGTATTGAGAAAAGTTACTGTTCATAAAGAAATTAAATAAAACATTCACGGATACTTTTATCCATAAAATAAGATTATACCATGGCAAAGAAAGCGGTTGCATCATTACAAAAAGGTGGTGGTAAAGAATACACTAAAGTTGTTATTACAGCTAAATCTGCAAAAACTGGCGCTTATACTTTCAAAGAAAGTATGATACACAACGATAAAGTAAAAGACGTTGTTGCTGAAGCTTCTAAATAAGCAGAACGATATTCCTTTTTTTAAAGTTTTTCTTTAAAAATAACATAAATTAGCCGTTTTGGTATCGCCAAAAGGGCTTTTTTAGTATCACTCATTTCCTTATATTTGGTTTATTTAACTATCCAGTATAATTTATAACATCATGGGATTATTTGATTTTTTTAAGAAGAAGCAAGAGACTGGTGAATCACAACAAGCTCTAGATAAAGGATTGGAAAAAACGAAAGAAGGATTTTTTTCTAAGATTACGAAAGCTGTTGTTGGGAAGTCTACCATAGATGACGATGTTTTAGACAATTTGGAGGAGGTTTTAGTAACTTCCGATGTTGGAGTAACGACAACATTGAAAATTGTGGATCGAATTCAGAAGCGAGTAGCACAAGATAAATACCTGAATACAGATGATTTAAATCGTTTGTTGAAAGATGAGATTCAAGGTTTGCTGGCAGAAAATAATAGCAACGACTTTGAGAACTTTGAATACGGACAACAGAAACCTTATGTGATCATGGTGGTTGGGGTGAATGGTGTTGGTAAAACGACGACTATTGGAAAACTAGCGCATCAGCTTAAGGAGGCCGGAAATCAAGTGGTCTTGGGTGCTGCAGATACTTTTCGGGCAGCAGCGGTAGATCAAATAAAACTTTGGGGTGAGCGTGTAGGAGTGCGTGTGGTTGCACAAGCGATGGGTTCAGATCCCGCTTCGGTAGCTTTTGACACGGTTAAATCGGCCGTAATGAATGGTGATGATGTTGCAATCATCGATACAGCTGGCCGTTTGCATAATAAAGTGGGCTTGATGAATGAGCTTACCAAGATTAAAAATGTGATGCAAAAGGTTATTCCTGATGCTCCACATGAGATTTTGTTGGTATTAGATGCTTCCACAGGTCAGAATGCGATCGAGCAGGCGACCCAATTTACGCAAGCAACAGATGTGAATGCTTTGGCATTGACAAAATTAGACGGTACCGCAAAAGGTGGTGTGGTTATCGGAATTTCCGACCAATTCAAGATACCGGTGAAGTATATTGGTGTTGGAGAAAAAATCGGCGATTTGCAATTATTTAATAAGAAGGAATTTGTAGACTCCCTATTCAAATAGGCTACAGTATATATGAAAACGAAGCAAACAATAGCAGCAGCAACTGTAAGAAAGCCACGTGTGAATGTTGTAACATTAGGCTGCTCAAAAAATATTCACGATAGTGAAGTATTGATGGGTCAATTGAAAGGAAACCATATGAACGTAGTTCATGAGGCAACAAATATTCAATCGGATGATATTATTGTGATCAATACTTGTGGATTCATTGATAATGCAAAACAAGAATCTATCGATACTATTTTGCAATTTTCGGAACTTAAGGATCAGGGTAAGGTAAACAAAGTGATTGTTACAGGTTGTCTTTCGGAGCGCTATAAACCGGAATTGCAAGCCGAGATCCCCAATGTAGATGCTTTTTTTGGAACGAATGATCTTCCGGAGCTATTAAGTAGCATTGGTGCGGATTATCGTCATGAACTTTTAGGGGAACGTTTACTTACAACGCCATCGCATTTTTCATATTTTAAAATTGCGGAAGGTTGTAACCGCCCATGTTCTTTCTGTGCTATTCCTTTAATGCGTGGTAAGCATGTGTCAAAATCTATCGATGATTTAGTAAAGGAAGCTAAGTTTTTGGCAGGAAATGGCACCAAAGAATTGATATTAATTGCGCAAGATTTAACCTATTACGGGTTGGATATTTATGGTAAGCGTAACTTATCAGATTTATTAAGGCATTTATCTGATGTGGACGGAATCGATTGGATTCGTTTGCAGTATGCTTATCCATCGGGTTTTCCTATGGATATATTGGATGTCATGAATGAGCGATCAAATATTTGTAATTACTTGGACATGCCTTTACAGCATATTAGTGATAACATGTTGACGTCCATGCGTCGTGGTACAAGTAAACAAAAACAGATAGATCTAGTTAATAAAATACGAGATAAAGTTCCTGAAATAGCCTTAAGAACGACCTTAATATGTGGTTATCCTGGGGAAACAGAAGGAGATTTCAACGAAATGTTGGAATGGGTGGAAGAGACCCGTTTTGACCGTTTGGGATGTTTTACGTATTCGCATGAGGAGAAAACGCACGCTCATAATTTGGAGGATAATGTGCCAGAAGAAGTAAAACAAGAGCGGGTAGAACAAATTATGGAAGTTCAGCAAGGGATTTCTTATGAAATAAATCAAGAAAAAGTAGGTCAGACCTTTAAAGTGTTGGTAGATCGTATCGATGGAGATTACTTTATAGGACGTACGGAATTTGATTCTCCAGAAGTAGATAACGAAGTTATCCTCGATGCTAAAGTGGACTACGCTCGAATTGGCGATTTTGTTCAAGTAGAAGTAAATCGAGCAGAAGATTTCGATTTATACGGACATATTGTTAAATAATTCACACAAATAAGAGGCAGTTCACTGCCTTTTTTTAATTTTTTGTATTTTGTATACTGAATGCGTATACATTTGTAAAACATTAAAAAAGGTAGATGAAAGCCACATACATAGAATACAACGATACCCTTAGTTTTTCTAAAACATTATTGGCCTATTTAGGAAATAAACCTGAACTGGCCCCATTCTATGGTCATCGACCAGATCTTGAAGGATTTGCCAAATTGATAGGTGCTAAACAGCAGTTTGCCCATCGGGATCTTTTAGTTAATCAGCTGCGTTTACAGTATGGGGATTTACTAGCAGATTCGTCCGCAGTATCCAATAACATTGACTTATTAGCCAAACCTAGCACTTATACCATCACAACGGGTCATCAGCTGAACATTTTTACCGGACCTCTATACTTTATTTTTAAGATTGTTACGGCGATTAAACTTGCAAGGGACTTGAAAAGTAAGTTTCCGGAACAAGATTTTGTTCCAGTATATTGGATGGCTACCGAGGATCATGATTTTGCGGAGATTAATCATACGAGGGTCTATGGAAAGCGAATAGCCTGGGAAGAGGAAGGTAAATCGGCTACTGGCCGCATGGATACAAGTAGTATGCTGGATGTGGTAAGGCAATACTGTAATACCTTCGGCCTGTCGGAGATCGCGACGGAGCTGACAAAAAAAGTAGAGGACGCCTATTCCCAAGGATATACACTTGCTAAGGCAACACGGACATTCGTGCACAGTTTATTTAAGGATTATGGTTTGTTGATTCTAGATGCGGATCATCGATCGTTGAAACAAGTATTTGCTTCGTACATCGAACAAGACATCTTGGAACAAAAGAGTTTTGCGGCAATTCAACAAAGTACGCAAGCCCTGGAATCCCTAGGTTTTAATGCCCAGGTTCATGCTCGCGAGATCAATTTCTTTTACTTGACTGATGCGTTTCGCGAACGAATTGTTCAGACCTTGGATGGCAGGTATGAGGTGCTGCACCAGCAGATCTTCTTTACCCCTGCGGAATTAGTGGAGGAGATTCGTAATCATCCAGAACGGTTTAGTCCAAACGTGGTCATGAGGCCCTTATATCAAGAAATCATTCTGCCTAACTTAGCCTATATTGGCGGAGGTGCGGAAATTGTTTATTGGCTGCAATTGAAAGCGAATTTTGATCAATATGGGGTAGACTTTCCCCTATTAATACCGCGCAACTCGGCCTTAATTACCGATGATCAAGTTGCAGGTAAAGTGTTTAGACTAGATTTGACGTTTAAGAGTGTTTTTAAACCATTAAATACCCTAAAGAACGAATATGTGAAGCGTCAAACCAAGCATCGTCTAAGTTTGCAAGATGAATGGATGGAGATGAATGCTATATTTGCTAGAATAAAATTAAGAACTCATAAAATAGATCCCAGTTTAGGTCCAAGTACAGAAGCGGTTAAAGCGAGATTGAAAAAAGCGATGAATAACCTGGAGAAAAAACTGTTAAAGGCTGAAAAGCGCAACCATGAAGATGCGTTAATTCAAATTGAGCGCTTAAAAGATAATTTATTTCCCAATGGTGGATTGCAAGAGCGGACAGATAATTTTGCCGTTTTGTATTTGAAACATGGGGAGGGTTTCATGGAAGAGCTAATCAAAAACTTTAACCCATTAGCATTTAAATTTACCGTTCTTTATTAACGATTATGAAGGAAAAACAATTGTATGAGAGTAACTTTTACCGATATTATACGGAAAAAGCAGGCTTAACTGAAGCTGAATTTGAACAGCTCCTTCCGTATTTTGAATTTAAAGAACTCAAGCATAATCAACTATTATTAAGAACTGGGGAAGTCTGTAAACATGTTTTTTTTGTTGAACAGGGTTTATTACAATCTTTTTCAATTGATGAAAAGGGCGGTGAACATATCCTGCAGTTTGCGCCTGAAAATTGGCTTGTCGCTGATCGAGCTAGTCAATATTTTAATGAACCTTCCGATTACTATATTAAAGCCATTGAGCCATCAATCGTAGTCTTTTTGGCTATTCCTTTTTTTGAAAATGCCTCTAATTTGAGCCGTAGTTTTTCTTGTTTTAATGAGAATTCATTGCAACGAAGTATTTATTTTATGCAACGGAGAATCAACTCCTTGCTAGGAATGACAGCTAAAGAAAGGTACTTGGAGTTTTTGAAACTGTATCCAAACTTGCTATTGCGTGTTCCTCAATGGATGATTGCTTCCTATTTAGGAGTCACACCAGAGAGCTTAAGTAGGGTACGTAGGGAAATAGCGAAAGATAGTTTTTAATTGCAATTCACGAATTATTCTCAACATATGCAAAAAACATTGTCGCACTTATAGGATTATGCTCGTTAACTATTAAAACCTATAAGCTATGACTAAACCTTTGTTCATTTTATTGTTCTGCGTATTTGTACTAAGTTCTTGTAATAAAGAAGAACTGAACCTTTCGACATTGAAGGTGGAAGTGCTAACTTATTCAGGGATGTGTGGTACGATTTTGCTGAAAATAGATAGTTTGAATACACAATTAGATTCAACAAAATTGGTTTGTCAAACCAATAAAGCGTTAATAAAACGCGAAACGTCAACAGAGAAATTTAACCGTATGAAGCAATATGTAAGTACATTAAACTTAATGAACTTTAAGAATTCTTCTTGTGCACGTTGTACTGATGGAGTCGACTATATCTTTAAGTTGACAATGGACGATAAGTCCAATGAGTTCTCTATTTCAAGAAATATGAGTGCAGATTTTGGGAATAAGGAGAAATTTGAAGAATTACTGCTTTTTATTGACACATTCAATAATCCATAGATTACTGGTGGAATAGCTCTGCCATCATGCATCTTGCACTTCCTCCACCATATTTTTCAATAGTATAAAGGGGAGCATGAAGGATGGCACCAAATTTTTCTAATTGTTTTATTTGTTCTTCGTTTAAGGACTCAAATGCTTGAGTACTCATACAGATTATGGGTTCTTGCTCTCTGTTTTTAACTTCCAATATATTCCCTGCAAAATGATTCATTTGATCTTCAGAGATTTCAATCACCTCTTTCCGCGTATTGCTGAAGCTTTGTAACAGCATGTTTTTTTCATCTTCTGATTTGATGGTTTCCATGCAGATTAAACAGAAATTTGTGCCAATAGACATCATCACATTACTGTGGTAAATAGGTAATAATTTCCCATGTACAGTTTGTTCCGCATGAAAGCTAATGGGTTTATACTGTTGATCTTCACAATAAATGTTTAATAATTCTAGATTGGATCGATCTGAAATAGCGCAATAGGCAATTCGATACGTATGGTCTAGGATTAAAACGCCTGTTCCTTCCAAAAATTTATTCTGATCCTCATAAATGCTGTAATCAATTACCTTGTCGAAATGATAGCCTAAGTTTTCCAATTGCCCAAGGTAATTCAGCGAACGTTCTAAACGTCTGTTTTTGGCAAACATAGGATATAAAATCACCTGATTGGGTTGAAAAGAAATGACATTATTTGGGAATATACTATCTGGCGTGTTTTTTAAACCCTGATCTTGAAGGGAGATAATTTTAATGCCTGCGCTCTTCAATAAGCGTGTGAAATTGTCAAATTCCGCCAATGCTAAGTCAGCAATATTATCTTGATTTACTTCCTGTGATTGAAAAAAATTGTTGACTGCCGTTTCTTCGTTGCTTCGAAAGGAAAAGGGCCTAACCATAAAAATCGTATCCGTTGTTTGCATGTTTAATCTCTTAGTAATGGTAATGTAGAACACCTTAACAAGCCTTCTTGTTTACCAATTTCATAATACGGGATTTCCTCTACTAAAATACCGCGATTCCTGAGCCATTGATTTAAGGCATGAAATCGTCGCTCGCTAACGACCACAGTATCTGAAATAGAAAAGACATTCGAATTCATTTCGTACATGCCGGTGGCATCGATATGAAATAAGTTTTCTTTCCCAAATAGGTCTACTAGGTATTCATAATCCTGCTCGTTGCGGAAACCACCCTTATAAATAATGCCGTAATGCGACCCGACGGGTTGGAAACAACAATCCAGGTGCAGTGCATTTGCTTTAGGATCTTTCATGGATTTTATCAGATCAAATGCTTTAATGATCTTGTGCGGGAATAATTCTTGTAAAAATGCCACCGCATGTTGGTTGGTTCGAGCCGTGTTTAATAAGGAATAATCTGAGCCTGTATACGTACCTATAAACAGGTGTTCATGGTGGAGTAAAACATCGCCACCTTCAATGTGTACATGGCTTGGAGGGTTGATCAACTGATTCGATTGAACCTGGCTTATAATAGCCTGAATAGCCTCCCACTCTTGTGCGCGGTCAGGTAGTATATTCGACTTTATAAAGTAGTCATCAATGACAAAGCCAATATCCCTGGTAAATATTTGATTAAGATTTGGAATTATTTCCGGTCTTAATACGTTAATATGATGTTTTAAAAGGACTTGATGGAAGGCTTCCAGTTCGAGAAGCATATCTTCTTCTAGCGGATAAGTTCCTGCCCGTATATGTTTCAAGGATTTAGGATCATAGGCTTCTTCGGGTTTGGGGGTTGGACCATTGGAATTCGCAATTCCTAATAGGACAGTATGCAACTTGTTGGTTTCACTATCAATGTGTAGTCTCAGCATATAATTCAAGATGATTGGCTCCTTTCAAAATTAAGAAAGATTCTTGTCCTCCTTTGGCTGGCGTAATATTTTTATAAATAATTAATTTTTAATGAATTAAGACTGAAAATCTAGGCTTTATTCTGCTTAAAAACTGTAGAAAAGAAAATTTTATTCACAGTTAATTGTCAATTTGTTAAATAATAAATTCTTGAAATAGTTTAAGAGATGGGCTAATCTAAAATTAGTCATTATTGAAAATTGAAAACCATTCAAGGCTTTCTACATATTTTCTAAAATTCAAAAAGTTTTATTGCTGTTCGTTTAAAAAATCACGCAAACGATTGATGTTCTAATAAAAATTTATGGACTAGCTACCTCCATTAAAATTATTCTTAAAATGCGTATCTTTGCGCATCTAAATTTATAATAGACCAACTGAATAAAGAATTTGGGTATTAGATTTTTATCGTATCCAGATATACAACAAATACTTAACATGAGTAACGTATTTTATCAAGAAAAATTTGAAGACCGTCACAATGGTCCAAGTTCTGCACAAGTAGAGGAGATGTTAACCGCCTTAGGCGTGAGTTCCTTAGAAGAATTAATCCAACAAACCGTTCCAACTCAAATTCGTAAAAAAGAACCTTTAAAGCTGCCAAAGGCTTTGAGTGAGGTTGCTTATTTAGAAAAAATTGCGCAAATAGCGGAGAAGAATAAGGTTTTTAAATCTTTTATCGGGCAAGGCTACCATGATGTGGTATTACCAGGAGTTATTCAACGAAATGTGTTTGAAAATCCAGGATGGTATACCCAGTACACGCCATACCAAGCAGAGATCGCTCAAGGACGTTTACAAGCTTTGTTGAATTTCCAAACGATGGTTTCGGACTTGACAGGATTGGAAATTGCCAATGCCTCTTTATTAGATGAGGCTACAGCAGCTGCTGAGGGAATGTTCATGTTGTATAGTGCTCGTAAAAACAAAGATGCTCATGTTTTCTTAGTGACGCCTCATATTTTTCCGCAGACATTAGATGTACTTCAAACGAGAGCAGTACCTTTTGGAGTTGAGATACGTGTTGCAGATATCGCTGTAGAAAATTTAACAGATGACGTATTTGCTGCGTTTATTCAGTATCCTGCAGCAGATGGTACGATTGCCGACTATAAAGAATTTACCGCTTATGCGCATGATAAGGAAATCACTATTTGTGTAGCGACGGACTTAATGGCATTAGCGTTATTAACTCCTCCAGGAGAATGGGGTGCCGATGTGGTCATTGGAAACTCCCAAAGATTTGGTGTACCTATGGGCTTTGGAGGTCCCCATGCCGCATTCTTTGCCACCAAAGATAGTTTCAAACGGAATATTCCAGGACGTATTATTGGGGTAACCACAGATGCTAATGGTGAATACGCATTGCGTATGGCTTTGCAAACTCGTGAACAACATATTCGTCGGGATAAAGCATCCTCAAATATCTGTACTGCACAAGCGTTACTCGCTATTATGGCATCGTTTTATGCGGTATATCACGGCCCTAAAGGAATTCAAGCGATTGCTTCTAGAATTCACGACTTAACCAAGTTGGCGGATGCCGCTATTCAAGCCTTAGGCTATACACAGCATAATAAAGCTTATTTTGATACACTACGTTTTGATGCAGGAGATCAAATTGGCACCTTAAAAGGTGAAGCATTAAATCATGAATTTAATTTCTTCTACTTAGATCAAATTGTAGGAATTTCCATTGATGAAACAACTACTTTCCAAGATATTCAAACCATAGTTAAAGTATTTGCTAAGATAAAAGGAAAAACAGCACACGATGTTGATTTAAATGCCTTGGCAGCTAAACTTCAAGTGGTTATTCCGGAAGAATTGGAACGTTCCAGTGCGTACTTGACTCATCCAATATTCAACAGCTACCATTCGGAAAGTGAAATGTTACGTTACATTAAATCTTTAGAAGCAAAAGATCTTTCCTTATGTCATTCCATGATTCCATTAGGATCATGTACAATGAAATTGAATGCGACTACTGAGATGGTACCTGTTACTTGGGCACGTTTCGGATGTCTTCATCCATTTGCACCTGTAGATCAAACTTCAGGCTATATGCAATTGATTAATGAGCTGAATGATTGGTTATGTGAAATCACAGGCTTTGCTAAGATGTCATTTCAACCAAACTCTGGTGCGCAAGGGGAATATGCTGGATTAATGGTCATTCGTGCTTATCACCACAGCCGTGGAGATTTCGATCGTAATATCTGTTTAATTCCTGCATCTGCACATGGAACTAACCCGGCTTCTGCTTCTATGGCAGGGCTTAAAGTGGTGGTTGTAAAATGTGATGAGCGTGGTAATATCGATGTGGAAGATTTGAAAGCAAAAGCCATTGAACATGCGGCAAACTTAAACTCCTTGATGGTGACTTATCCATCTACCCATGGGGTATTTGAAGAACCTATTGTAGAGATCTGTCAAATTATTCACGATAATGGTGGACAGGTTTATATGGATGGTGCAAATATGAATGCACAAGTAGGATTAACAAGTCCGGGTTACATTGGTGCAGACGTTTGTCACTTAAATTTACATAAGACCTTCTGTATTCCACATGGTGGAGGTGGTCCAGGTATGGGCCCTATTGGGGTTGCAGCGCATTTGGTTCCTTTCTTACCAAACCATGAAGTAGTTGAAATATCTGGTGAAGAAGGTATATCAGCAGTTTCGGCGGCTCCATTTGGTTCGGCTTCCATCTTGGTTATTTCTCATGCTTATATAGCGATGATGGGTAGCGAAGGTTTAACCAATGCCACGAAATATGCAATTCTAAATGCCAATTACATTAAAGCGAATTTAGAAAAGCATTATCCGGTATTGTATGCTGGTTCAAATGGTCGTTGTGCCCATGAGATGATTCTAGATTGTCGTTCATTTAAACAAGTAGGTATTGAAGTTGCTGACATTGCAAAACGCTTAATGGATTATGGTTTCCATGCGCCTACCGTATCGTTCCCTGTTGCTGGAACCTTGATGGTGGAACCAACGGAATCTGAATCGAAAGCGGAACTAGATCGCTTTTGTGAGGCTTTAATTGCCATCCGCGCGGAAATTGCTGCTGTAGAGCAAGGTCAAGCAGATCAAAAAGACAATGTATTGAAACATGCTCCTCATACCGCTAGAACCGTTACTGGTGATGATTGGGATAGACCATATTCTCGTCAAACTGCGGCCTATCCGGTTGAGTACTTGCGCATGAATAAATTCTGGCCTTCTGTAGGTCGTGTTAATGATTCGCAAGGCGATAGAACCTTGATTTGTTCATGTCCTCCGATAGAAGCTTACGCGGAAGCATAGGGTTTCGATCCATTCCTTGATAAGAAGTACGTATAGCCTTTGTTTTCTATTTGGAAAACAAAGGCTATATTCGTTTTAAGATGTTTTAATTTATATGCTTATTAAAGAAAATATCGTATCCATTATTGGTTGGATAGGCGTAATTACCTGTACATTGGGGTTCTTATTACTCAATATGCGTGTATTAAGATTTGATGCTACCGCGTATCAATTAATTAACATGTTTGGTGGTATTTGCTTAGTTAGCAGTGCCATTTATTTTGGAGATCAGCCCAATATTGCCGCCAATAGCCTTTGGGTTGTGATCGCTATTTATGGTTTAGTACGTAAGAAAAAAAGCAAGAATGCCAACCCATAGGTTAAACTTCTTTCGGAAGATTCAATAATTGGAAGGCATAGTTTCGATATTCCTTAAGTTTAATGTCGTATTCCTCTTTTTCGCTGATTAAACTTAAGTAATAATAAGCTCCATCTACTAAAACATATATTAAATCGGCCGTTTTTTCTGCTGATTCGATATGAATAATCTTCGCTTCCTGACAAGCTTCCAACACGATCTTCAAGTGAAACCGGAGGCCATCATGTAAACCTTTAAATTTTCCTTTAATCTTTTTATCTCGAAACCCTAAAGCATAGCAACTGTAAAATATGCTATCGTTGAATAAGGCGTTCCATTTTTTGGAGAATAGTTTTGCAATCAATTCGACTAAATAATCTTTTAAATCGTAACCTGATGATCGGGGTCTTCGATAGATGTTTAAATATTTACTTAATATATAATCTACCAGTTCATAGTTTAAGTCATCTTTAGTTTTGAAATAGTGCATGATCAGGCTTGGATTGATGTCCATAAAAGCAGCTATTTTTGCAATAGAAGTATTCTCCATTCCTTCTTTTTTCGCTACAGCATAATACTTTTCAATGATTTCTTTTCTTCGTTCGTCCTTGATACTATTTCTTCCCATAACCTGACATTAATTGATTGAGTATTCAATAAATATACTAAACCTATATAAATTGTTAAAATTAAATATATTTTTTGTTAAAAGCTTTGTAAACCAAAAGATAATCACATAATTTAGTGAATAAGAAATACATTGTAACCAAAATAAACTAATCGTTTAAACTTACCTTCAAAAAGGATAATATTAAGATTACATACAAGTAATTTTAAAATAATATCGAAGTTGTAAGTTTATATTTTGAATGAATATTCAATTAATTATGATATGATTTTAGAACCAATAGAAAAAAGTTCAAGATGCAGCATGTTGAACAAGCAATTAATCCTAATTATGATTTGGCTGATACCTGTTTTTCTCTCTGCCCAAGAACTTAAGATAAGCGGAAAAGTAATGGATGCTTCAAACAAGCCAATTGAAGCGGTCAGTGTTAAAGTCAAAGGAAGCAGTATAGCCACATCTACGGACAAGGAGGGTAATTTTTCTTTAACTGCAGCTTCAAGAAACAGTATTCTTGTATTTACTTTCTTGGGCTATAAGAGTCAGGAGCAGCAAATTCAATCGGCCGAGCCTATACGCATAACAATGGTGGCAGATGAGAGCAATCTAGATGAAGTTATCGTTATTGGTTATGGAACGAAAAAGAAAATAAATGTGACAGGTGCCGTTGATCAGATCTCTGGTAAACAATTGGAGTCAAGACCGATCACTAATGTGATGCAAGGACTTCAAGGAGCCAGTCCTGGTCTAAATATAACTTATGGAAATGGTAGTCCTGGCGGTATTCCAAACATCAATATCCGAGGCACAACATCCATTAATGGAGGCTCACCTCTAATCGTTATCGATGGTATTCCAGTGTCCGACACCTACGACATGATTCGCTTAAACCCCAGTGATATCGAAACCTATACCGTATTACGAGATGCAGCTTCTGCAGCGATTTACGGAGCTAGGGCAACGTATGGGGTTATAATGATCACGACTAAATCGGGGAAACAAGGCAAACAATCCATCACTTACAACGTAAATACAGCCTGGGGAAAACCGACAGAAATGCCCGATGCGGTGACAGATCCTTATATCTTTTCCCGTGTTTTGGAAACGGCTACCGATAATACACCTTGGGATTATGTCAATTTCAACGAATCCTATTACCAATGGGCCAAAGAGCGTTCAGAGAACCCCTCCTTACCTTCTGTCAGAATCAATCCTGATAATTCTGCCCAATGGGAATATATGGGGAATACTAATTGGAATGATTATTTTCTACAAAATTCTTCCTTTTCGCACATACACTCCTTAACTTTTTCTGGTGGAGCAGAAATTAACAATAGACCTTTAAATTATTACCTATCTGCAGACTATACCAAAGAAAACGGTTTAAATAAATTGGCTTCTGATTTTTGGCAACGTAAAGGTTTACGGGGAAGATTCTCTGTAGCGCCAATTTCCTGGTTAAAAATTGATAATAATATGAATGTTTATCAAACCAATCGGGATCGTCCAAATGCAAGCTTGACAGATCTATACTATTTGCAACCCACGCAAGTGGCCGTAAATCCAGATGGAACCTGGGGAAACAATGCTGCAGGTCGCTTAGCCGCAAGTTTAGTGGATGGCGGAAAGATGAATGAAAAGATGTTCGGATTTCAGAACATCTTTAATGCCGTAGGAACCTTTTTAAATGGAGATTTGACGGTTACTGCGGATGCTAGTTTTAAACGAGAGTATTGGCGATATCCTCAATTTACAAAACGCTATAAAATTGGTTATGGGCCAGATGATATTCGGGAAGAAGGGGGCAATGGTTTTGTTTCCGATCGACGAGGAGAAATCAGCAACGATGTTTTTAATCTTTATGCCAATTACAATAAACAAATAAACGATCACCATATCGCATTAACCTTAGGAGGAAATCAAGAAGAGTACGTATGGGATACTACGACGGCTCAGCGCGATAAATTAATTTCCTCATCCTTACCTTATTTGGGTTTAACTACTGGAGATGCCATTATCAATTCGGGCTATAGTTCCTATGCTACCCGAAGTGCTTTTGGACGTTTTACCTATACCTTTTTAGATCGGTATATTTTGGAAGGCACCGGTCGTTATGACGGATCATCCCGATTCCCGAAAGGATCGAGGTGGGGATTCTTTCCTTCCATTTCTGGTTCTTGGGTCGCTTCCCAAGAACAATTTTTTGAATCGTTAAAACCGGTTTTCTCCAACTTGAAATTTAGAGCTTCCTATGGTAGTTTGGGAAATCAGAGTGTAGGAGATTTTTCATATATACAAACCATGGGAACAGGATTGTCCAACTATTTAGTCAATGGTAATCGTGTTCAAGTGATCCAATCGGCCCCTCCATTAACAATAGATCCGAAAACCTACACTTGGGAAAAAGCCGCAACAGTCAATGTAGGAACTGATATTGGTTTGATGAATGATCAATTCTTTGCTAGCTTCGATTACTATGTTCGGGAGACCACAGGAATGTTAACTGCCGGGCAAGAGTTGCCAGGGGTTTTAGGGTCCAATCCTCCGAGGCAAAATGTGGCAGATTTGAGAACCAAAGGTTGGGAGCTATCGGTTTCCTATAAAAACCAATTTGAATTGGCGAATAAAAACTTCCGTTTTGATGCCAAAGTGGTGCTTTCCGATTCCAAAGCAAAAATCACTAAGTTTAAAAATGATCAACGTCGACTTGCTGATTATTTTGAAGGTTATGAGTTTGGAACTATTTACGGTTTAGTGAGCGATGGATTTTTTCATAGTCAGGAAGAAATAGACCAGTTGGATCATTCCGCTATTGTTCCTTGGGGAGCATTAAGTGTTGTCAACGGTTGGCCTAAATTCAAAGACTTGGATGGTAACAATAAAATAGAATTAGGGCTAACAGAGTCGGAAATGAAGGATCGTAAAATCATTGGTAATTCCTCCGATAGAATGCGTATTGGTTTCAATTTAAATATGGATTGGAACGGATTTGATGCCTCTATCTTTTTGCAAGGAGTATTAAGAAGGGATTTTTACCCGAGTCATTACCTGTTTTGGGGACCATATCAGCAGCCCTATGCAAACATTTATCCTTGGCACTTAGATTATTACCGTCAAACCGCGGATTCAGAGGAACAAAGAGCCAAGCATTCCGCAGCCTACTTGGAAGCAGGCTTAGCCGACGCGAATCTGGATGCTACCTACCCAGTATTGCAATCCTGGTTAGCAGATGCCAATGATGGTAAGGGTTTAGCAATACCCAATACCCAATACCTGCTTAATGGAGCGTATTTACGGGTGAAGAACATCACCCTCGGGTATTCCTTGCCCTCACAGATCACGCAACGATGGAAAATGGGTCGATTAAGATTCTTTATAACAGGGGAAAATGTTTTTGAGTTCTCAAAAATCAAACAATATGTAGACCCTGAGTCCATTAATAATGGCACGGATAATAGCGCATGGGCTTATCCTTTCCAACGTAAAATTGCGGCAGGTTTAAACCTAGATTTTTAATCCATCAAAAAAGAATGTCATGAAACTCTATAAAAACATACTCTATATTTCCTTTTCTGGTTTGCTGCTGATATCATCGGCCTGTTCCGATGATTTCTTAGATAGAAATCCGCAGACTGCAATTACGCCAGAAGTGTTCTTCAACTCCGAAGAGGATTTAGCCCTATACATGTACGGACTATTGGACATGCCCAATAGGAATAGTTATTTAAATGACCAAAGTACCGACAATGCCGCCACGACAGCAGCGGTAGAACTTAAAACGATGATGGTTGGAAATCCTTCCTCCCAAACCATCACTTCAGGCTGGTCTTGGTCACGCTTAAGGAATATCAATTACTTTCTAGAAAACTACCAAAAGGCCAAAGTTTCCGATGAAATAAAAAATCATTATGTTGGCCTTGCTAGGTATTATCGAGCTATATTTTATTACAACATGGTCAAACGTTATTCCGATGTGCCATGGTATGGAAATACCCTAAATCCAAGTGATGAGGAGTTGAAAGATCCACAAGCTCCGCGTGAAGAAGTTTTGGACCACATTATGGAAGATTTAGCTTTTGCGTCCGAAAATGTACGCGAATCGGTGCCTACAGGAACTCCTGGAAAATGGGTGGTTCGCTTGATGCAGGCAAAAATTGCGTTGCATGAAGGTACCTATCGGAAATACCATGATGAGTTAAACTTAAAAGCTACCGCCGATCCGTTTTTGAAGCTTGCGGAAGAAGCGTCGCTGGCGATTATTTCATCGACAAAATACAGCTTATTTACTACGGGAAATCCCAATCAGGATTATGCCAGTTTGTTTGAATCGCAAGATTTAACAGCTAATAAGGAAGTCATGTTAATCAATGCCTTTGATCAATCCAAAAATATCTCTCAAAATGTAAATGGGGTGGTCTTTGGAGACTATGAACAATCCCCATCTAGGGATTTGATTCAATCCTACCTGATGAAGGACGGTAGTCGTTTTACGGATAAAGCCGATTATCAAACCCTTGGTTTTGTTCAAGAATTTGAAAACAGAGATCCCCGTTTAGCGCAGACGGTGGTATATCCACAATGGATACGAGTTCCTGAAACTGCCGCTTATGTGCAGCGATTAAATAAAAATTTTACAGGCTACCACCAAAGAAAAGGCTATGTGAATAGTACTGTTCAAGAGGTGTTAAATGGGGTTGATTTTCCCGTGTACCGTTACGCGGAGGTATTGTTGATTCATGCTGAAGCAAAAGCAGAATTAGGAACGCTTACGCAAGCAGACTTGGATAAGACCATTAACCTGTTAAGAAAACGTGTAAATATGCCCGATTTGAGCTTATTAACAGCCAATGCAAATCCAGACGCTAAGTTAAGAACTGATTTTCCAAAGGTTTCCGGAGCATTGACCGGGGTTATTTTAGAAATTCGAAGAGAAAGAAGAGTAGAAATGGCTTTTGAAAATAGTCGATATGACGATCTGATGCGTTGGAATGCAGGTAAATTATTGGAGAAAATTCCAGAGGGGATGTATTTTCAAGGCGTAGGAAATTACGATATGACAGGTGATGGTATTCCAGATATCAAACTTATTCCTGAAGGAGAGACTATCCCTACGGTACGTGAAAAAAACGCATTAGGAGTAAATTTAGTATATTATAGCATTGGTCGTTTTGATGGTACCGCAGGGGTTTACCTGAAAAATGGCAGCAGTGGCGGGACCATGGTTACCGAAATTCGTGCTCGGACCTTTCATGAACCCATGTTTTATTATCGCCCAATACCGGAAACACAAATGTTATTAAATAGTAATTTGAAACAACCCTTTGGTTGGAAATAAGAAAATATATACAAATGAAAAAATACCTAGTACTATTCGCAGTTTGCTTCTTTTTAATTGATGCCAATGCGCAAGAAAAATTCTCTTTTGCTTTCTTTACCGATCTGCATATGAATGCTCATGAACAAGCAAAATCATATGAAGGCTTAGAAAAGGCTATTGGAGTAGCTAAAAAACAAAAAGTAGATTTTGTGTTAACCGGAGGAGATAATGTAGATGTAGATGCGCTGAAAGAAAACCAGAAAGATAAAGCAATGAGCTTGTATCAGCGATATCAGGAGATTATTAAACAGAGTCAGATGAAATGGTATTTGACTATTGGCAATCATGACCGATATTGGCATAGCGATGGCGAATACGGATCAGGATTATTTAGTTCTTTTTTTGGAAAAACCTATTACAGCTTTGAACATAAAGGATGGAAATTTATCGTCCTAAATAGTACAGAAATCTGCGATGGAAAATACTGCATCAGTGATAAGCAACAGCAATGGTTGAAGGAAGAATTACAGAAAACCTCAAAAACTCAACCGATTATTATCGCTACACATGTGCCTTTCTTATCCTTATATTATCCAGTTTTAGAAGGCAGATATACCGATGCAGATACGTTCGTCAATCAAAAGGAAGTCCGCAGCTTATTTGATGCGCATAACTTAAAATTAGTGTTACAAGGACATCAGCATCTTTATGAAGAAATTAAAGTTAAGGGGGTTCAATACATTACTGCTGGAGCGATTAGTGCGAATTGGTGGGGAGGAGATTTCCACGGCACCGAAGAAGGCTTTTTAAAAGTTAATTTGAAAGGCAATGATTTCGATTGGGAATATGTGGATTATGGTTGGACGGTAAACAACTAATCCTATGGCAATCCATTGGAGATCGTATTTAATTTTACTTGTTTTTTGCTGTCATATCCTTCATGATCAGGTATTGGCACAGGAAAAACCAGTTTGGTCAGAAAATTTTGAGCATTTCGACCCAAGCCGAACCATTCCTGGGAAGGTCGGTCAAGCATTGAATTTAACCCGTACCGCATCTAAACGAACTCCATTGAGTTTTGCATTACCAAGTTCAACTTTTGGCAATTCCTTTTCCTTAACGTGTTGGGTAAAAGGAGAGCCGGACTTTGAGCGGTATTCGATTATAGATCTTTTGTTTACTTACCCGGACTCTACAACAGCCAGCTGGTCTATACAGAAACAGGTAAATCAAAGTTGGGCATGGAAGTATCAGCAAGGGGAAAAAGAGCTCCTTTATGAAGGTAGTCATAAATCTCAACCCATCCATAAGGATTGGAATTTGTTGGCTATGCTCGTTAATCTGAATAAAGAAGAGGTTACCTTATATTATAACCAACAACAAGTAGCCATATATTCCCTTGAGGGGGTATTGAAAAAGGGCACAGTTCAACAGGTGCAACTAACAATTGCTGGGGAAACACGAGGGGAATTGTCAGAATGGGAAAGTTTTAATGGTCAAATAGATGAGGTGAATATATATTCAGGTTTATTAAGCAAAGAAGCTATTCAGGCGTATTACGAGAAACATCAGCAAGGATATCTTAAAAAAGAGGCTATTACTCCTACAGATACCTTAAGAATCATGAGCTTCAATATTTGGCACGGAGGAAATGAAACCGGTAAAGCTTTCGGCTACGAGCGCATCGCTCAATTAATTAAAGATGCTAAAGCAGATATTGTAGCTATGCAAGAAACCTATGGCTCAGGTGCAAAAATTGCCGCTGAATTAGGCTATTATTTTTACCTACGCAGTACAAATATTTCTATTTTAAGCAGGTACCCTATTATTGAGACCTTAGCTGCTTATAAACCCTTCAATAATGGAAATGCTTATATACAACTCGGACGAGATACCATAGCGGTGGCCTGTGTGTGGTTAAATTATCCAATTGATTATTGGGCGAATATTGAAAACAATAAGAAAATGGATATTCAGGAATGGCAGAAACTGCAATTGGGCAACACGAACAGCATGCGGGGCATTATTCAGGCCTTGAAATCTCCATTGGAGCGTAGCGAAGATATTCCCGTCTTTATCTGTGGCGATTTCAATTCAGGCTCCCATTTGGATTATGTAGAAGCAACTCGTTATCGGAACGGCGGCTATAATATGCCATTTCCTACATCTCTATATTTAGATTCACTTGGATTTAGAGATACTTACCGGGAACGGTATCCAGATCCAGTAAAAAATCCGGGGACGACATGGTCTCCTATTCATCCGAAAGTGCATCAAGATCGGATTGACTATATTTACCTTAAAAATAAAAGGCTTCAACTTATTGATTCCCGCATTATTGATGCTAGTAAGGAAAAATACCCTTCCGATCATGCGGCAGTGATGAGCACCTTTTTATTCCCTCAGAAACCTTAACCTATGAAACAGATATCAAGTATTTTCATCCTCCTATTCATGGCCATTTCTTCCAGCTTGACAGCGGCGAATAAGCCAGCGGCAAAAACCTCCTTTAAAATATTAACCTTTAATCTATGGGTTGGTGGTGATGGTTCAGGCTTCGAAAAGTCTAAAAGTGTTGCCGCTCAATTACGAACGATTCGGGAAACAAATTCCGATATTGTCGCCTTTCAAGAGCAAACGAGCCATAAATTTGGCATCAGCTCTAGAGCGCAAGAGCTGGCGGATAGTCTTTCTTGGAATTGCATCATTATAGACCGCAGTAGAGCCGTAATCAGTAAGCATCCCATGCAACGATTAAACGGAGATGAATCGCAACTGCTGAAGTTTAATTTAGACGGAAAAGAGTTTATAGTGGCCGATGTCCATTTACCGGCCTATCCTTATCAACCATACGACATCGCCGATGGAAAGATTTTGAATGCAGCAGATGCGGTAATGGCCGCAAAAGCAGCCCGAGGAAAACAAATAGCGTCGGTGTTAGCTGAGCGCAAGGGGCATGAACAATTGCCTATGATTGTGCTAGGAGACTTTAATGAACCCAGTTATTACGATTGGTCAGCAAAAGCTATCCAACAACGAAAAGATGATCGATTAACATTTCCAGTCCAATGGCCGAGTACCTATTTGTTAGTGGAGGCTGGATTTCAGGATAGCTACCGTATTAACCATAAAAATGTGCAAAAAAAACCCGCTTATACCTGGACATCTATTCCTGGCGGGTCAATTCCCAATGAGGTTCATGATCGAATTGACTTAATTTTTACGACCAAGCACTTTAAATCAAAGAAACAGTGGATTGTAGGAGAGCATAAGGAAATGGCTGATATCGTCATAAATCCATGGCCTACAGATCATCGAGCGGTTTTAGCGGAATTGCATTTCTAAGCATAGCCTTTTTGATGAGGTAGAAACCTCCAATAATGGAACAAATTATTGGAGGTTTCCCTTTTAGCGAACTCTTTATTCCTATTTTTTTATTGTTATCTTAGAACACGCACAAATTTATAAACCCATGAAATCAACCTTTAACATCTTTTTAATAGCACTATTGTTACTGATTCAACATCATTCTGTATTTGCTCAAAAAAAGCTTTTTCAATTTGGTGTTGAAAAGAGTTTTGATGAGTCCATATTAAACGCTCGAGGCAAAGGAAAAGCCATTACTTGGTTTGATGTAAATACGTCAGATAGCACTTGGAAAGTCAAGAAAAACTTGTTAATTAATTCTGGAAACCCTATCGGTGTTGTCCGTTCGGAAAAGATGTATGAAAATTTTATTATGCATGTAGAATGGAGGCATATGGAAAAAGGCGGAAACTCCGGTATTTTTGTTTGGTGTGATGCCATAGCCGAGCCGGCATCCCGTTTACCTATGGGTATGGAAGTTCAAATGTTGGAACTGGATTGGGTGAATATTCATGCCAAGGACGGCGTTCAGCAGCCTATTGCTTATGTGCATGGAGAGCTGTTTGGTGCTGGTGGAATGACCGCATCACCGGATAATCCACGGGGGACACGCAGTAAGTCGGTAGAAAATCGATGTTTGGGTGTAGGACAATGGAATAAATATACCGTCGTTTGTATAGATGGAACGGTGAAGTTAGCCGTTAATGGTAAATTTGTAAATAGCATTCGTTTAGCGTCCAAACGTAAAGGATATTTATGCCTAGAAGCGGAAGGCGCGTTAATGGAATTTAGGAATTTGCAAATTATAGAATTAGAGCCCGGAGTAGAACGACCAGAATTCGTTGTGGACGCCCTATAATCCCGGTATATTTGTGTACAACAATAGGTGGATATCATGGTAAAGAATTACATCAGTTATATGGCTATAGCCATATTATTTAGCGCTTGTGCTGGCGGAAAGTATGCTGCTACGGAAAAAGTGTATAAGAAAAAGGCTAAGGAATTTGCTGAAGTATATAAGCAAGTACCTATAGAAACACAAATTCAGAAAATAGCCGCAAATCATAAAGAATGGGTAGCATCCACTAATTTTGGAATTCGTAAGCCGAATTATGTGATGATTCATCATACCGCGCAACAATCGACAGAACAAACCATTAAAACATTTCATAATGAAAAAGTGGGTGTTAGTTCGCATTATGTGATAGGTCGTGATGGTCAAATCGTGCAAATGGTCAATGATTATTATCGTGCACATCACGCAGGTGCAGGAAAATGGGGGAATGACACCGATTTGAATTCTTCGTCTATAGGTATAGAGTTGGATAACAATGGAACGACAGACCCTTGGCCTGAAGTGCAAATTACGGCACTCGTTCAACTGCTTAAGTACCTCAAAGAATCCTATAAAATTCCCCAGGCCAACTTTATTGGGCACATGGACTATGCCCCAACGCGTAAAAATGACCCTTCACGCTTTCCTTGGAAAACATTAGCCGACCAAGGCTTTGGTTTTTGGTACGATGATCTTTTGGAAGAACCCCCAATAGGCTTTGATCCTAAATTGGCCCTTCGAATCATTGGGTTTGATATAAAAAATTTAGATGCTGCAATAAAGGGCTTTAAGTACCATTATGTACAAAAAGACGTTACTTCAGCGAACCTAAATCCGGATGATTTGAAAATACTGTACGCCATATTTAAGAAATTTCTATAATGCGAAAAACCAGCTTTAATTACGACAAAGCTGGTTTTCTTTTTTTAACAACATCGTTTGGATTACTTGTTCCCACAATAAGGAATGTCCTCCCTCCACAAGTGGCTATCAATGGATTGTTAAAAAGAAATTAGCCATGGAATAGGCAGCTGGTCTATGCGCCCTAAATTTTATTAATCTTCCTAGCTTATTTTGATATTTTACCCAAGCCTTGATCGGTTAAATGCGGATCTCCTTCGGATCTTCTTTGGACTTCCATTGGAAATGCGTTGTAAAGGTCCAAACAAGATCCAAACAAGATCCAAAGAAGCTCCATTGATGCGAAGTCTATGCCCGGAATTCTATTATACCCTTCTATTTACCCTGATAACTAGTTGCTTATGAAAGGCCGTTGGGGAAGCGGGTTAAGGTTTTTAAAAAATTAAACAAATGACATCCGTTGTTTACAAATTGATAAGTATCTGTATAGCATTCAATCAAATATTAACATAAGTTTAAGCAGGAATGCACATTGAGTTTATATCGTCGCAATACTTTTGTTACAAAAATAAATAAGCTTATGAGTATAAACGTTTACAAATTTAAACGGCAGATGATCTTGATTCTTGGCTATGTGCTAATTAGTCAATTGGGATACGGTCAGGGCGTTCAGGCATCTATAGCCGGTTCTATCAAAGATCAAGGAGGCAATTCGGTTACGGAAGTAACGATTCGTGTACGTAATGAGTCTACAGGTTTTAGCACGAGTTCGGTAACCAATGAAAGAGGCAATTTTGAAGTAAAACAATTGCCGCTTGGGGGTCCCTACACCGTTACGGCAAGTCATTTGGAAAAAGGTAGTGGCTCCAGTAAGGGGATTTATCTGAATCAAGGAGACGTGGCTAAAATTAGGATCGATCTAATCAGTAATAGCCAGCAGATCGACGCGGTCGAGATTCGGGCAAATGCTTTAAAAAACAGCAAGGACTATTTTGGTGCGGCAACAGCCTTCTCCTCAAAAGATATCCGATCCTTGCCTGTAAATGGCCGAAACTTCTCCTCATTAACTGATTTATCACCTTTAGCTCGAGGCGGAAGTATTTCTGGTCAGTTAGGTTCGTCCTCGAATTTTACTATAGACGGAATGAATGCCAAAAACCCAACATCATCCGGATCTACCACCAGTCGTTCAGGTGCGCCTTATTCCTTATCTATGGAAGCGGTTCGGGAATTTAAAGTTGTGACTAACCAATATGATGTAACTTTTGGACGAAGTGGCGGGGGTACTATTTCTGCAGCAACGAAATCAGGAACAAATACCACTACAGGTTCTGTTTTTGGCTTTGGCCGTACCGATTGGTTAACTAGTCCTTATGATATTCGTGGGAATAAACGGATTGGAAATTATGCGACTTACCAATTTGGCTTTTCGTTAGGTGGCCCAATTATTAAAGATAAATTGCATTATTTTTTGGTTTGGGATAGACAACAAGATAACCGCTCCTTATTGATTGCCGATGTACGGTCCAAAAAGGATGAAATTTTATATAAAATTAATCAACAAACTATCGATCAGTATTTGGGGATTGCAAGATCAAAATATGGGGTTTCCAATCAACAACAAACAGGTAATATTTCCAAAAAAAGAACTTCCGATGCGGTATTTTTAAGGTTAGACTACCAATTAAATGAACAGAATTTATTAACCATCCGAAATAACTTAACCTACGATTATAATCCGCTAGGTTTAGGGGATAATACAGCAATTAACTTATTGGAATCGTATGGAAATGATAAGAATTTTGATAATAGTCTATTAGCCACATTGCGGACCGCAGTTTCTCCAAGAATTACAAATGAACTGAAAGTTCAACACCTGTATGTGTATCAGAATTCTACCCAAGGCGATCAAATTAATAATCCTTATATTCCTAGAGCGATTGTTGAAAATATCAAAACCGATAAATTAGCAACTTCCATTCAGTTAGGAGGACATCGATTTGCTCAAGAAAGTTTTAAAAACAATGTTTTTCAATTGACAAATAATTTGTTTTACGACACAGATTTTGCAAAATATACCTTCGGACTCGATGTGTTAGCTACGGATTCGAAGTCAATTTATGGTTCGGAAGTGAATGGCCGATTTCATTTTAGTAATACAGGCGATGCCATTACAGCTTTAGATAATTTTAATAACCTCAAACCTTATCGTTATTACCGTGAGGTTCCTTTGAAGGATGATATTGCTGTACGTGGATTGATTATGAACTTTGGGCTTTATGGTCAAATGAGAAAAACGATTGCTCCAGGAATGGAAATGACTGCAGGTTTGCGTATGGATTATGCAAGTTATCCGAAAGCGACATTTAATCAACTCGTTTTTGATGAATTAGGGATCCGAACAGACAACGCCTTGAAATCCTTTATCCTTCAACCTAGATTACAATTTACCTGGGATATTAATGAAAATCAAACGGATTATTTGCGATTTGGTGCTGGTATTTTTGCCTCTGATATAAATAATTATATGATTATTAACAATTTAACCTTTGACGGATCTAATTTGGCAACCATAGATGTTCGGGGTAATCTTGTTCCAACTCCGGATTTTAATGCTTATAGAAAAGATAAAAACAGTATTCCGAGCTTGGCGCAGTACCAATTGCCGACGATCAATTATACCGGTAAAGATGCGAAGGTGCCAACCATCTATAAAGCCAATCTATCCTATTCTAAATTCTTGACGGAAAAATTGAAGTTAGGAATTACAGGTTATATGACTTTAGCTAGAAACAATTATACGTATGTAGACCGCAATATGGTAGCGACGCCGTTTTTCCAATTATCCAATGAGGGAAATCGTGGAGTGTATGTGCCGGCAGATAAAATTCCAGCGAATAATGGGCAACCGGATTGGAAAGATAGTCGCATATCAACTAAATTAGCTCGTGTTCTTGAATTAACCAGTGTAGGAAAAATTAATCAATTTGCTGTTGTTGTGGATGGTACTTACGAGTACTTCAAAGATGGCTCGATTACGGCAAGCTATACCTGGAATGACAGCAAAGATAATACTTCCTTTAATGGTAATGTTGCCAACTCAGCGACCTTATCACAACCTGTAATAGATGATCCTAGAAACCTTTCCAACATCACGTATTCTGATAATCAATTTAGACATAAGGTGGTGGTTTATGGAACCTTACCGAGCTTCTATGGGGTGAATGTAGGACTTCGTTATACTGGACTAGGTGGTACAAGATATACCTTGAGATCTGGTGGAAATACCAATGGGGATTTTGTAACCTCAGACAATGATCTAGCATATATTTTTGATCCAAATCATGCAGGTACTTCCGATGCGATTAAACAAGGTATTCAAGCGATCTTGGATAATCCTGAAGCAAGTGCAAGTATGAAAGACCTGATCCGTACGTATGCAGGACAAATCGCGCCAAGAAATGCGGGTATCAATGATTTCTTTGGAACTGTGGATATTCGGGTAAGTAAAAACTTTAGGTTCTATAAAACGCATGGATTGGAAGTTTCTGCGGAACTCTTCAACTTTGCAAACTTACTTAATAAAGAAAAAGGAATTAACAGATCTTTAGGTAGTCAATCGCTTTACAATGTTTCTGGATTTGATCAAGCGACCAAACAGTTTAAATACAATGTGGGTAGCGTAGGTGCGAAAGGATTTTCTGGAAATCCATACCAAGTGCAATTGGGCTTGAGGTACGCCTTTTAAGTAATAAATGCCAGTACGCCTGGGGGAGCTTAATAAAGCAAAGTCCTCCAGACGTACCAGCATTACTTGGGTTACTTTAGGTCTTTTAGAATCTCCTGTACAGCTCTTTCGAGTTGAGGATCTTTGTCGGCGATACGGTCAGCAGTAGTGTTTTTAATGGAAATATCAGGAGCAACTCCAGTCATCTCTAAATCTTTACCATCTAATGTATAACATCCCCAAGAAGGAAGTCTGTAGAAGGATCCGTCTACCAAACCTTTACCAGAGGTAAATATGATCCAACGATACGTTTCAGTACCAATTATTTTGCCTAGTTTAAGCTCTTTGAAACCTGCGGCAGTCATTTCGGCATCGCTTAAGGATTGTTCATTCACTAATAACACGATTGGTTTACCAGAGGGAGCAAAATTACTTTGTGGTGATTTCTGTCCTCCCCGATATTGCCATTGCAAATACGGACGTTGCGCTAAGAACCGAAGGACTTCATCGTGCACATTTCCACCTGTATTATACCGTAAATCTAGAATGATTCCTTGCTTATTGTTTTCTTGTTCTGCCATATCCAGCAAGAAGGATTGCAACTCAGCCCCACCCATATTTTTCATGTGCGAATAGGCTATCTTGTTATTACTCCACTCATCCACTTTAGTTCTATTTCCTTTAATCCACTCATTATAAAGCAAATCTTTGAAAACAAAATTCGGTAGAGGACGGATGTGTACTTGTTTTTCTATTCCGCCCCTCAATACTGTAAGTTGGAGTTCGCTTGCTAGGGAAGGATTGGTAAAGTAATAATCACGATCTGTGTTTTTGTCGATGGCATTTCCATTGATAGCCGTTATTTCATCCCCAACCTGCAAATCAACACCTTTTTTAGATGCAGGACTATTTTTAACGATTCTAGCAACTTTGTACGGATTATTGGCTTCATAGATTACCCCAAGCTCATTGGTAGTTGCACTGAATTTTTTAGATTCTTCAGCGCCCATACTGCTAAAACCTAAGTGGGAAGAATTGAGTTCACCCAGCATGTCATTTAATAGTATACGAAGATCACTGCGGTTATTGATTCCTGGAAGATAAGTTGCATACTTGATTTTTGTTGCCTCCCAATCTAAACCATGGAATTTTTCATCGTAAAAATTCTCTTCTATATTCGCCCATGTTTCATAAAACATTTGCTTGAATTCTTGGTCTAAGTCGCGGTTAAATTTGTGCCCAATATCTACGCGGTCTAGTCTATTGAAATCAACATTATATTTAACGAATGTACCTCCAGCTAAGAAATATACGTTTCCATTGACTTCGCTGAATAAGCCTATACCCCCATCAGTAACCTTCTCCGTTTTTATTGGACTGAATGGCTCATACACTATTCTATATACCGCGGGGTTTCCTTCATGGTTGGATTGGAAGAATACAAATGATTTTTCCCCTTTTGTAAAGGTTTTTGGATTGTATTGAGATCCTGCTTGAGGACTAACTTGTACGATTCGGTCCGAAAGACCTTCCAGATCAATCGTTACAAGGTCCTTTTTCTCTGCTGGGGGCGTTGAGGCAGGACTTGCCGGTTTTTTATTCTTGTCGTCAGTCTTTTTATTGGTAGAATCTTTCGTGGTTTTGGTTTTGTCTTGATCCTTTGTTGGATCAGCAAAAAGTTCGTCAAACTTGCTCATGCGGTATGGCTCATCAAAGTTTTCTAGGGCCATCCGATAGATTTTAGCGTCACCCATTCCTGTAGGATAGGAAGGTTTTGTTCGATTGCTCGCAAAGAAAATGTATTTACCGTCTGCTGAAAATACGGGGGATGTTTCTGAAACGCCGGTATTGGTTAAGTTAGTTGTTTTATTATTGGCAATATGGTGAACAAAGATGTCTTGTTCAAAATTTCGAATGGCAGTAAATAATACATATTCACCATCATTGGAGAATGAAGGAGAAGAATTCTGAAAGGCCCACAATTCATCCTTAACAATGACATTGCTTTTCAGGCTATTTAAATCCAATAGACGAACTTCATCACGACCACTTAAGTAAACCGCTTTGCTGCGGTCTTTATTAAAGGCGATATCCCGGTTGTTTCTTTTATCGCTCGTTAGGGCTTTCACTTCGCCCTTACCATCTGCCGGTCTTGTAAACCAATTTAAGTAGCCTTCCTTAGTCTGATTAAATAAAATAGTTTTATTGTCTTTAAGCCATTTAACCTCAGTGATGCGTTCCCCTTGAGAAGGCATTTGACGGACAAATTTGCCATCTATATCCGAGATAAATAATTCTCCACGTGAAACAAAAGCTAGTTTTTTGCCATCTGGTGATACATCATAATTGGACAAGGATCCACGAACATCAAATTCCTTAGATTTTCCTAGTACTTGATTTCTGCTCACTGTAATTTGTGGCTGGTTAACTTTTTTACTAGCGACATCATAAACGAATAGTTGATACCCTTTTTCAAAAATGATAGCTTGCCCATCGGCCGCAACCTGAGGTGAACGAATGGATTCTTTGAATTTTGTAAGGACATTTTTCTTGCCATTAGTTAATGTGTACAGGTTGTATTCATCGTTATCCTCATCGGAAGCAAAATAAATTGTACCCTTACGGTCTACAGTAGGCCAAAGGTCTTTCCCTTCGTAGCTGGTATATTCTTTAAAGCTGTTGGTTTTCGGATTGTAGCCTTTAATATCTGGATTGAATGCTCCTTTATATCGTTTTCTATTGGCAGAAGAAAAACTTTCCCAACTGTCTGTAAACAGGAGTTCTCCTTGTGGGGTTTCGACCATATTGTGAATATAGTTGAAATAATGTGGGATGATGCGAGCTGCAGTACCCCCATTTCTACTGACTTTATAACTACTCATGCTATTTTCTTTTCCTGAAGTAAAATAGATTTGTTGGCTGTCCCAACTCCAACTTTCTACCAAGTCAGCCGATTCATGGTGCGTGATTTGTTTAATATCTCCTCCGTCTAAAGGGGTCAAATAGACATCCATGTTTCCATTTTGGTTGGAGGAGAAAGCGAGCCATTTGCCATCTGGAGAGATACGAGGTGCAATTTCATTGCCGTCCATCGCTGTAATACGTAAAGCTGTTCCTCCGGCACTAGGTACGCGCCATAAATCCCCTTCATAGCTAAATACAATAGTTTTAGCATCAGGACTTAAGGTTGGATTGGATAGAAATGTAGGCTGGACTTGAGCCATAGCGCTATATCCTAAAATAGAAATAGCAAAGGTCAAAAATGATTTATTCATAATTTCAGGTGTCAAGATTCTTTCTTTTGATAACGCAAATTTAACAATTGGTTTAATATGTTGTGCTTATTGTAAAGCAAGAAATAGTTATAATCAACATATTTTAGTAACAAATGCATGATAAAGGAAGTTTTACTTACTATTAAGAAAAATCATAGAAGTGTATTATTTACACTAACTTAATATAATTAGCAGTTATTTTATCCTATTTTTGTACAAAAAAACACTATGAAAATCGCTAAGACACTTGAAATGAATGTTATCCCCGTGGAGTTAAAACAAGCAAGGTTGTCGGTGTCTTTTTTTTATTTTGCTTTAGGGCTATGTTTTGCAACTTGGGCTTCTCGAATTCCAATCTTAAAATCGGGTTTAGGCTTATCTGAAGCAGAATTGGGTACTATTTTATTAATGCTTCCAGCAGGTCAATTATTGACTATGCCTTTAGCTGCTGCCCTTGTTAATCGTTTGGGGAGTAAATTGGTATTACCTATAGCCGGGATGGCGTATGCGATTTTATTAATTTTCATAGGCTTATCGAGCAATGCATGGTGGCTGGGTGGAGCCTTGTTTGTATATGGAATAGCAAGTAACATTTCCAATATTGCGATCAATACCCAGGGGGTTTTAGTTGAAGAGCAATACGGAAAATCCATTATGTCCTCTTTTCATGGCGCCTGGTCTTTAGGGGGATTTGCGGGATCACTTATTGGTTTATTGACGTTGAACCTGCAATTATCCTCAATCATGCACTTTGCCATTATTTTTGTGCTCTTAATAGGCCTTATACTCATTAACAAAAGGTTTTTGATATTAGATGCGAAGACCAACAAGGCGAAGGAGAAAAAGGAAAAGTTTAAGCCGGATAGTATTATTGTTCAATTGGGAATCATTGGCTTCTTTAGTATGGCCACAGAAGGTGCAATGTTCGATTGGAGTGGCGTATATTTCAGTGATGTAATACATGCACCCTTGGAGTGGATAACGATTGGGTTTACTTCCTTCATGATTATGATGGCTTCAGGACGTTTTATTGGCGATTGGATTATCGAAAAATTTGGCCGAAAGCGAACCTTACAAGCAAGTGGTTTATTAATGTTTACCGGAATGATGGCATCGGTATTATTTCCTAATTTCTATGTCGGAATTGTGAGCTTTATGCTGGTAGGCTTAGGCGTAGCTTGTAATGTTCCAACGGTATATAGTTTAACGGGCAGACATGAACGTATCCCCGCAGGTGTGGCAATAGCCATGGTTTCGAGCATATCATTTATGGGTTTTCTGGTAGGCCCTCCCTTAATTGGTTACGTCGCTGAGTTATTCAATTTACAATATTCCTTTGCACTATTCTCCTTATTTGGCTTGTGTATGTTCATCATGACAAGTAAACTAAAATTCTTTGCTAAACTCTAATTTTCCTATTTCTTCTGGAAAACTAAATTGGTATTGTCAGGAATTTGCTTTGCCCAAAGTTTTCCTGTTACAATTTGCGTCAATTTAATTTTGGCCCAGCTATACAGATAAAAATTTTTTGTCGGCTCAATTAATATTTGACGCGCTGGAATAGGCTGTATTCCTATGTTATCCGTATTTTCCATTTATTCTCATTTTTTTAGAAAATGTAATTTTAACGTATAGGTTTTTGAGTAATAATTTTTGTTTGTTCGAACTATTAAAATTTATTCATTAATTTTTCTTAGAAGATTTCATTGTTTCCTTAATAATTACATAATAGGATAAAAATTGGATAATTTATTTGTTAAAACATGTTAAATTATGTTAAATATTTTAGTTGGAAATTTGATTAGTATGTATATCTTTAATTAATACAACTTAACTTTTTATAACAATTATTATTTAACCTAACAACTAACTCTTATGGAAAAACCTAAAGAAAAGCTGTTTATTTTGCTTCTTTTTTTAGTGTTCCCTTTTCTATCCATTGCTCAAAAGCAACTTACTGGAGTGGTGAAAAACGCCGCTAATGGCGAGCCAATAGAAGGGGTGAGCGTACTAAAAAACAGAGTTCCAATTACAGCAAGTAATGCAAATGGTGAATTTCAATTATCAGCCAACCTTGGTGATAGTATCCAATTTACAGCGATTGGATATAAGCCTATCTCTCAAGTCGTAGGGTCAAAAAACATCCTGGATGTGCTCATGTATGAAGACGGGAGCAACATCGATGAAGTAACAGTCGTAGCATTCGGAACGCAGAAGAAAACGAGTGTTGTCGGAGCAATTACGACGGTCAAAGCATCAGATTTGAAGATTTCTGCGTCGAACTTAACAGGATCATTTGCCGGAAAGATTCCAGGGGTAATTTCCTATCAGACTTCTGGAGAGCCTGGTGCAGATAACGCACAGTTTTTTATTCGTGGGGTTACAACTTTCGGTTATCAAACTTCTCCATTGATTTTGATTGACGGATTTGAAGCCACGACCGACAACTTGGCTCGTTTACAGCCGGATGATATCGAAAGCTTTTCTATTTTGAAAGATGCATCGGCGACGGTATTGTATGGTGCTCGGGGAGCAAACGGTATTATCATGGTGACCACCAAGGCTGGTCGCGAAGGTCCTGTAGCATTGAACGCGAGGATCGATGTGAATACCGCAATGCCAACGAAAATGATTGATATGATTGGTGGTGTACAATACATGCAATTATATAATCAAGCGCAATTGACAAGGGACCCAATCTTAGGATCCTACTACACGCAACAAAAGATCCAATCTACGATAGATGGCGAAAACCCTATGATTTTCCCCAATATAGATTGGTACAACACCTTATTTAATCCATCTACGACCAATACCAAAGCGAATGTAAATTTGTCTGGAGGAGGGCAGGTGGCGACCTATTATGTATCAACCGGATTTGATAAAGAAACAGGATTGTTGAAAGTGGATAATCGAAACAATTTTAACAATAATATTGACATCAATCGGCTGTTCATTCGTTCCAACGTTATTTTCAAATTAACGAAAACGACGACCTTAGATACCCGTATTCAAGGTCGATTTGAACGCTATACCGGGCCATACGAATCGGCATCGAATATTTTCAGAATGACGATGAATAGCAATCCGGTTGATTTTCCTGCTGTATATCAACCTGATGCGGCCAATGAATTTACAGAACATGTTTTGTTTGGAAATACCTTTGTTACAGGGTCTTTAAAATCAAATCCTTATGCCGAAATGGTTCGTGGATTTGAGGATAGAAATGAGAGCAGTATTGTCGCACAGGCAACTCTATCGCAAGATTTAGGATTTCTAACAGAAGGCTTAAAAATTCAAGGTAGAGCCTCCGTAAGCACATGGAGTTTGTATTCAAGTAGAAGAACCTATAATCCATTTTATTATGATTTAGAAAATTACAATCAAATTACCGGGGAATATAAATTGTACCCTTTGAACCCTACATCAGGGCAAGCCTATTTAGGCAATGTGTTACCAGGCAGAGATGCCAATGGTCATTATTATTTTGAAGCTCGGTTAAACTGGAATCGGAAGTTTGGATTGCACAGTTTGGGAGCGATGACTGTGGGCATGATGGAAGAGAAGCTATTAACTGCGGGAAATAGTGGAAACATCTATGAAACCCTACCCGAAAAAAACATGGGTAATTCAGGTCGTTTAACTTATGACTTTGACAATCGTTATTTTATGGAAGCCAGTTACGGTTTTAACGGTTCTGAGAAGTTTACTGGTGAAAAAAGATATGGATTTTTCCCATCTATTGGGTTAAGCTGGATGGTGTCGAACGAAAAATTCTTCGAGCCATTGAAGCCAGCAATTAGTTCCTTGAAGCTTAGAGGTACTTGGGGATTAGTAGGAAATGATGCCATTGCAGGTCGCGAAGCACGTTTCTTCTATTTGTCCGACATCTCCATGGGCGGTGGGCTATACCGTTGGGGTACGAGTTTTATGAACTCCTATAATGGATATTCCGTAAATCGATATGCGAATCCTGATATTACGTGGGAGCAATCGGAAAAATGGAATTTAGGATTTGAAATGAACTTTATGAATGAATCGCTGAAACTAGTCGGAGATTTTTTCAAGGATGTGCGTAGTAAAATCTATATGAACAGGGAGAACTTTCCCGCATCAGCAGGTCTTGAAGCCAGCGTAAGTGGAAATGTGGGTAAAGCAAGTTCGAAAGGATTCGACGGATCCTTAGACTATATGAAAAACCTCAATGAACATATGTGGTTATCAGCTCGGGCAAACTTTACGTTTGCTACCAATAAATTGTTGGAATTGGATGAGCGTGATTACCCAGATCAGTATTTGAAACGCCGTGGTTATAATTTAAATCAACAATGGGGTTTATTAGCAGAGCGTTTATTTGTGGATGAAGCGGAGATTTTGAACTCTCCAAGACAAGATTTTGGTGAATACATGGCTGGAGACATTAAGTATAAGGATATTAATGGTGATGGTCTTATCAATAGTAATGACCGTATACCGATGGGCTTCCCTACTGTTCCAGAAATTCAATATGGTTTTGGTATGTCTGTAGGCTACAAAGCCTTTGATTTTTCTTTCTTTTTACAAGGAAATAGCAATGTATCTTTCTTTATCAATGCGACGAGTGAGTCTAATTTATCTACAGGATCATTTGGTATTGCCCCATTTGCTAATCGTAGAAATGCATTATCCATGATTGCTGATGATTATTGGAGTGAAACAGATCCAAATGTACATGCATTTTGGCCACGTTTATCGACAGATCCAATCAATAACAATGTTCAGCAATCATCTTGGTGGATGAGAGAGGGATCATTCCTACGGTTGAAGTCCTTGGAATTAGGATTTAGTCCTAAAAATTTAAAGCGTTTTGGTTTGAATAAAGGAAGTAGAATCTACTTCAGTGGAGAAAACATGTTTGTCACTTCACCCTTTAAATTGTGGGATCCAGAAATGGGTAGAAACGGTTTAGGATATCCTCCAAATAAACGGTTTAATGTCGGAATTCAATTAGTGTATTAATTTAAAGAACCAAGAAAATGAAATTATTAAAATATATTTTACTTGCAACTACGTTATGTTTGGGTTCTTGTACGAAGTACCTGGATGTAGTTCCAGATAATACCTTAAAGCTAGAGGATATTTTTAATTTAAAGATCGATGCATACAATGCATTAGCTAAAGTATATAGTTATTTACCTAATGATGAGCGAACCCATGTCTCTACATGGACTTTAGGTGATGAATGGATCGGTCGATTAGATTTAAACAATACGAATTCGAATTTACGTGCCATTCGTATTATGCGCGGGTTGCAATCCCAAACTAGCCCACAATTAGGGTTTTGGTCTGGATCTGAAGGTGGAAAACCTTTATACATTGCGATCCGTCAAGCGGATGTGTTTTTAGCGAATATTGATCGGGTTAAAGATATGACCGAAGGCGAGAAAGCGGATTGGAAAGCTCAAGTTAAATTTTTGAAAGCCTACTTTGCATTCTTATTGGTACAACAATATGGCCCCATCGTTATTCCTCAAAAAACGGCTTCACCTGAATCTACCAAAGAAGAGTTGTTCTTGCCAAGAACGAAGGTGGAAGAGTGTTTTACGTATATCCTAAACTTGATGAATGAGTCTATTCCAGATTTAACAGAACGGGCGACTTCAAATAATTTAGGGCAGATCGATCAGGTTGCCGCTAAAGCGATTAAAGCGAGGGTGTTATTCTTTAGAGCAAGCCCATTTTTCAATGGAAACCGGGAATATTTCGGTGATTTTATGGATAAAGATGGACAGCCATTTTTCCCATTGGAAGAGAATAAAGAAAAATGGAAAGAAGCCATAGATGCTTTAAATGAATCCATCGCGCTATGTGAGGCCAATGGACTGGGTCTGTATAAGTTTGAAAAAGAGCCGTTCATTTACGATCGTGCAGCATTTACAGCGAACCCTGACCGCATGAAAAAATTATACGACTTACGCATGCTCATTGTGGATCCATGGAATAAGGAATTGGTATGGGGAAATTCGAACTTGAATTATTACGATCAAGGTGAGTTAGCGCATTCTTCCAATATTCGTCTTCCTGAAGGTTATGGAGACGGGGTGGTGAATACCGCAGCATATTCATGGCAATGGATGGCAGCAACTTATCAAATGGCAGAGCGCTATTACACGGAAAATGGATTGCCTATTGAAGAAGATTTGTCTTATGACTATAATAATCGCCACGAAATAATTCGTACACCTGGTCAAGCAGAGCCTACCTATACCCATTGGAATGGATATATGCAGCCAGGAGCAGAAACCATCAAATTGTACATGAATAGAGAGCCTCGTTTTTATGCAAACTTGGGAATAACAGCAGGATATTGGCGAGCGCATGCCGTACGTATAAATACGATGATGTTTGGAAATTCTCATGGTGGCTATAACTCGTCTCAACATACAACCGATTTCTTGAGTACAGGTATTGGGACACAAAAATTTGTACACCCTGAATCCCAATCTGGCGCTTGGCAACGGACCATCAAATTCCCATACCCTATTGTTCGTATGGCTGATTTATATTTAATGAAAGCTGAAGCGATGAATGAATACGCTGGACCTACTCAAGCGGTTTATGATGAAATCAATAAAGTAAGAGAGCGTGCTGGGGTACCCGATGTAGAAACAATTTGGGCGGATGCTTCCTTAACGAGAACGGTCAATAAACACCGGACTAAAGAAGGGCTTAGAGATATCATTTTACAAGAGAGAGGAGTGGAATTTGCATTTGAAGGAATTCATTTTTGGGATATGTGGAGACACAAACGCGCAACATCGGCATTTTCATCACCGATTTGGGGATGGACACATACGGGAACAAATGCGACATCATTCTTCGTATTGGAAGTTAAACAACAACGTAGATTTACTATTACGGACTGTTTATGGCCAATTAGTTTAAATGAAATGAATACAAATGGTCAATTAATTCAAAATCCAGGTTGGTAATTTATTGTATAGAAATAATTGTAAAATTATGAAAGGAACATATTTAAAATTTATATATATCCTATTGGCGATCACTGTATTCAGCTCCTGTAAGGAGGGGGATCGATTTAAACCCAATAGTGACGATGGCCAAGCTCCCGGCAAAATTACCTTAAAGGAATACAAGCCTTTATTTGGTGGGGCAAGGTTTTTCTATGATCTTCCTAATGATGAAGATTTAATGAATGTGGAGGCCGTTTATACCAATCCGAAAGGAAAGACATTTACATTTTCTGCGTCCTATTTTGTGGATTCATTAGATGTGTATGGGCTACCGAGTACAGATGAGTATACAGTACAGATATTTGCCGTTGATCGGGCAGGAAATCGTTCTGAAGCGACAGATGTGAAAGTCAAACCTATGGAGCCAGCCTTCAGTAGGGTGGCCAATTCATTGCTTGTGAAACCAGGATTTAGTTCTTTCTTTTTAGATTGGACGAATGAATTGAAACAAAATATCAATGTATATGTTGATTTTACCTTCAATCAAAATGGGGAAACAAGAACGTTGACATCTGTATTTTCTTCCAACTTGGAAAAAGATCGTCGTTTTGTAAATGATTTGTTTTTGTCGCCATCGGAAAAAGTAGCCGTAAAAGTTCGAGTAGAAGATATTTATGGAAATATAACAGAATCTATCGATAAAGGTCAAATATCGCTTTACGAAGATGTTCAGATTCCCAAAGCAGGTTGGGTATTGCCTAATCCGAATGATTCCATAGGCGGTATTCCGATGGCTTTTGGAAATGGTTTGGAAGGAAGGAATCGGTACGTAATCGATGATATCATTGACCGAGGAGATAATTTGAATTTCATGCACACCAATAGCCGTGGAAAAACCGGTAGAACTGCTGATGGAAATATGCCTTGGAATTTTATCATTGATTTGGGCGATTATTACGAATTGAGCCGAATCATCACGGTTCAGCGTCACTCAGGGGGATTAGCCAACATTTCCCGTGGCCAATATTATCGTGATGAGAATGTAGGTGTTTACAATATGTATATCTGGGATGAAGCGTCTGAAACCTGGGAATATGTATCGCAAAATAAGATTGTTGTTCCCTTAGGGTTAAGTGAATTGGAATTTGTGAAAAAGGGGGAGGCTGGAGACATGGCGTATATGTACCCAGATGAGCCTGCCTATACCAAGAAGACCCGATGGTTCCGCTATGAGGCTGTAAAAAGTTTTAATGGTAATTATACCTTGGAGGATGCAAATTGTCTTTCGGAGATCACACTTTATGGTAGAAAAAGTAATTAACATTGAGTCATGAAAAGAAATTCAAGCAAATTTAGCAGGTACTTATTTCTTATAGGTATTCTTGCGAGCATATACTCCTGTAAAGGGATGTATGAAAATATAGAGCCTTATGCCGATGAGGTTGTTTACCCAGCAAAATACGATACCATAGTAAGTAAAATAGGTTTTGAACGTGTAGAAATTGATTTGATGAAGGCGGGACGGATTCCATCCAAACAAATTTCTATGGGTAAATCAACCAAGACCGTTGTAGAGTACGATGATGAGCAAATCGTTATTGACTCCTTAGTTTCTTGGGTGAATGTTAAAAATTTGACGCAACCTAAACTTTACCGTATCCGTATATACACGATTGATCAATACAATAATAAATCGGTTCCACAGGTTATTGCGGTTATCCCATATACAAAGGGAGATATATCCAACCTCGTGGTCTCTTCGCCTAGGGTATTGACCTCTCCTTCGGCAGCGGTATTGGATTGGACCTCTGCACTATCTTCTATTTTATTAAATTATAATAGTTTAGAATATGAGTATACCGATAAAAATGGAGCTAAGGTATCTGGAAAGAGAAATGTGAACCCCCGCATATTTGCGGCTAATTTGAATGCGGGCCAACCATTTAATATTCAATTAAAGTATAATGTCGTTCCAAAAGTAAATGGCGTGCCCATATTGGATTCTGTACAGTTAACAACGCCGGTGACGATCAATATGCCTACAGGTTCAACCACCTTTAATCCTGCGGAAAGAGCCATATTGGAATCCAATGGAATTACCACATTTACAGCGGATGCGGTTTCCTCCTTTAAAAAATTAACATTTCCTGTACATACCAACACCTTACAAGATTTGTTTTATTTTTCAAATGTGGAGGAATTAGATTTAACTGGTGGAACCATATTCCCATTAACAACCTTAAATTACAATCGGAATAGCATTGTAAAAACGATTGGTGGAGGACCGTATTTACCGTTTATACGTAAAGTTTCCCCAATCACCAATGCCAATGCTCAAACGATGGTTGATTTGTTGAATTTAGGGATCATTAAGAAGGTGAAATATGTTCCTAATTCCTTAGGAATTGACCATTTACTTAAACCATTTGAGGCCAGTGGTGCTATAGAATATGTGACTACTCCTGCGGAGTCGTTGATTCCTATCAGCAATTTCCTTTTGGATGGAAAGATTCAAGATTCGAATGCTTGGGCAATGGATCTTGATCTTAACCCAGCGACTGTACCAGCGGGTACTGATATACAAAATGCTATTAAGGCCACAGTAACAGGTAAAAATGCCACCTTCGTGCTGACCATACCGAAAGAATATCGTTTTAACATTGCTGAGTATAAATACCTAAAATTTAAGGTTTATATGCCATCGAAAGCGACCTTAAGTGGTATGTACACTCCATATCAACGATTGTGGCCTCGTATTATGAATTATTTATGGGCATTTAATACCGAAAGTTCATTTGGACAAGAGGTGTTTTCCAATAATGCAGATCAATATCGGATAGCGGATGATCAACTAGGTAAATGGACTGATGTGTCAGTTGATTTAAGTAGTTCTGTAGATAGGCATAATCGAGTAATCGCCATGAATATCGGAGGGGAGCCTTCTATTTCAGGCTATACGGCGAACCCGAATTTAATATATTATTTTGCAAATTTTAGATTCTCGAAATAAGCGTTGAATCGTCGTTAATAATGAAAGGAGCTGAATCTTTAGAGGAGATTCAGCTCCTTTCTTTGTAGGGTTTAATTTGAATTATTAGCTTGTAAAGGCCTTGCTTTTCCGTTTAATAGTCAAGTTTTAAACCTTTTTTTAATTAGGTTTTACTGCTTTTAATTTTTGATATTCTTTTTGTGATACCGTAAAAATGGTGCCGTGACGAATTCCTTTTGGAAAATTAAGCTGCGGTGTAAGGTCTTCCCATTGCTTCAAATCTTTGGATTTAATAAGTCCGTAGTAATTGTCGATATAACGGTCAAAATAAACATACCACTCCCCATTTTTATAATTTACAGTTGGACCTTCAGCCCAATAATCGCCCGTGATAGCACTCGATGCAGGGCCATATGGGCCTTCCATATGATCCGCAAATGCGAGCTTTAAATTTTTTTGTGCGGGTTCTCGTGTTTCATCTTTAATTACCATCATCCATTTGTTTTTGTAGGGTACTATCGTCGCATCGATGCAATTAAAGCCTGGCTCATACAGCAACATGGTTGGTTCAAATGATTTGAAATCTTTGGTTTTGGTATAATATATCCGATGGTTGTATGCATTTTCAGCTTCAATTTGCGTTTCTGGAAATGAACCAGTGATGGTCGTCGACCAATAGATTAAATATGTTTTTGTTTTTGGATCGTAGGTAATTTCTGGAGCCCAGGTATTTCTTGCATTTTCCTCTTGTTCCATCACAGGAATATAAAGCTGCTCTGACCAATTGATTAAATCCTTAGATTTAGCATAGCCAATTCCTTTTTGTGTCCAACTTACTGTCCAGACCATGTGGTATAAACCATCGCCGCCTTTTATGATACAAGGATCTCGCATCAATTTATCGGGGCTTAAAACTGGTGTTAAGAAAGATTGATCATTTTTTAAAATTTCCCAATCCAATCCATCTTTACTGGCGGCAAGATGAAGGCCGTCTTCACCATTACCTCTAAAGAATGTAAAAAGATAAACGGAATCTGTTTTATTTTGAGCCGATAAATTATGGCCAAATAATAATAAAAAAGTAAAAATTACTAGGTTTTTCAACATGATTAAGGTATTAGGTTAACTCAAATATAAAGATATGGACTGAATAGTTGTAGCACAATTCCAATCTAAGGTTCAAAATAAAGTTTTTTGAAAAAATGAAAGACACTATTCGTAAATATCTGAACGTAAAATTGGAAAAATGGATTTAGTCGAATTGCTTATTTCCTGTGGCAGCCCTTTTATGAAAGTGAAAAAAATATTTTTGGACGAGCTTTTAGTTTATCTAAAAAATATAATTCATATTTGTTTTTTCTTATTCTAAACAAAACCTAATACAAATGTCCAACTGGCTTGATAAAACTGATCAAGAGTTGTTGTTGCTATTAAAGGATAGTAATGAACAAGCTTTTGCTGTTTTATACAAGCGGTATTGGAAAAAAATGTTTGCCATTGCCACCCATAAACTGAAGCGAATGGAAGAAGCGGAAGAGATCGTTCAAGACATCTTTTTCAGTTTGTGGACCCGCCGCGCATCGATGGAAATAACAAGCGGATTAAATCAATATCTCGCAGTTTCAGTCAAGTATCGTGTATTAAAATCCCTTCAACATCAAAATAAGACAGCCAATTTCATCAATTCTTTAGTTAACCAATCTGAAGTAGATCATGGAACAGAAGATTATTTAGCTTTCGAAGAACTCCAGCAGGAGTTGGCGAAATATGTACAGGAATTGCCGGAGAAATGTAAGCTCGTTTTTCATCTGAGTAGAGATTTGGGACTTTCACATCGGGAAATATCAGATCAACTTGGAATCGCGGAGAAAACAGTAGAAGCCCATCTTACAAAAGCGATAAAACACCTGCGCACCCGATTATCTCAATTTATTCACCTGTTGCTGTAAGTAGTCGTTCGGCATAAAATTTTTATTTTTTTAATATGGACTAAGGGGTAGCTGTCTTTTTGAGTACCTATAATTAAAGCCGTATTATGAATAAGGATCAATATTATGTAGAATTAGCTTCTAAATGGTTAAAAGGCACCATAACGGAAGAAGAGAAAGTCATCCTATCGGCATGGTATCAGCAAGAACAAGACGAAGAAGTTCACATACCCAAAGAATTTGCGATCAGTGAGGAGGAATTGGAAAAACGTATGTTTTTAACCATTAAAAAGCGTATAGATGAGGTTGAGGAAGAGGATTTGAAGCGATATCCATTTTTTACTTGGAGAAAAATAGCGGCTTCAATAGCGCTCATCTGTTGTCTTTCGGGTCTGCTGTGGTACAGCGTTAACAAAACATATACGAAGGAAGACCACTACGCTTCTATTCTACCTGGGGGAAATAAAGCCATCTTACAATTATCCAATGGACAGCAGTTGAACCTGGACAGCATAAAAGCAGGAAGTGTCGTTCTTGACGGAGGGCTTCAAATTACGAAAACTACTGAAGGGGAGATTGTATACAGCTTGCAAAACCAAGTTGCAGAAGGACAAGCGCCTATTTTTAATACCATAAGTACACCCAAGGGAGGTGAATTTCAAGTTGTGCTTTCGGATGGCTCTAAAATATGGTTAAACGCAGCAACAACCATTCAGTATCCAATAACTTTTGCGGAGGATTATCGTGAAGTAAACGTCATACATGGAGAAGCTTATTTTGAAATTAATAAGGCAAGTAAAAACAACAAACCAATCCCTTTTTATGTGAAATCTTCGACACAACAAATTGCGGTTTTAGGAACAAAATTTAATGTTAATGCGTATTCATCCAATGTAACTCAGACTACCTTAATTGAAGGTTCTGTAGAAATACGAAATACACAAACTTTAGGCAGTAGGTTATTAATTCCAGGAGAGCAAAGTCTTGTTCAGAAAGGTTCCGATATTATTGACGTAAAAGCGGTTTCTGCTGACCAGTATACAGCATGGAAAGATGGATTGTTTTATTTTGAAAGTGCAGATCTGAATGAGGTATTGGCGCAATTTAGTCGTTGGTATGATATTGAAGTGGAAATTCCAACGCAAATTAAAAAGTATGAATTTATGGGGAAATTTCCTCGAAGCACAAGTCTAAAAACGGCTTTGCTGGTTTTGAAATCTTCGGGAGTTGCATTTGAATTGGAAAACAGAAAACTTATTATAAAAACCGATTAATAACTAAATAATGGCATTATGAAGAACTAAAGGATAAAAGAAAGTCCAAGAAAAAACAAAACCAGATGTGGTCGTAACACATCTGGCAGCGTTCTGGATCTCCACCCGATAAATCGGGTCTATTGAGTGTAAACAATATTGATTACCAAAACCTAACAAAAGTATGAATTTTAATTTACTGGTCAAGGTTGGGAAAATGAAAGTCCCACCTCAAGCTATGCATATGGTTGACCAATTCTTCCAAAAACCACAAATCAACAGTTTAATTATGAGGATGAAAATCATAATTGTATTATTATTAATTTCTTACATGCAAGTTTCAGGGGGCGTGTTTGGACAGCGGATTAGTTTGTCTAATAAACAGGTTAAACTGGCAGAAGTTTTTAGTAGTATCGAGAAACAAACAGGCTATACTTTTTTTTACAATAAAGCAGACCTGCAATCGTTAAAGCCAATTACTGTTTCCCTAAAAAATGCAGCAATTGCTGATGCCTTAACGATATTGTTTTCAAACCAACCCTTGGGTTTTGAAATACATGATAAAATCATTGTTGTCAAAGCTAAAAAGCAAGTGGGAAATACCTCAACGTCCAATTCTACAGCCTTAGCAATGGAAGAGAAACAACAATTGGTGGAAGGAAGAGTGATCGATTCGCTCAATAATCCATTACAAGGCGTTTCGATTTTTATTAAAGGAACTTCCATTGGGGTTGCTACCGATCAAGATGGACGTTTTAAATTAGAAGCCCCATTATCGGCAGTTTTGATATTCAGAACTGTTGGGTATTATGAGAAGGAAATATCGCTTAGTAACTATCAATTAGGAAATATCATTTTACAAGCAGAGCAAGCAAATCTTGATGAAGTAGTGGTGCTTGGATTTGGTCAATCCCAACGAAAAATTGCTCAAACGGGTTCCACAGCTTCTATAGGACTTAAGGAACTAAAGCAAAGTCCTACAGCAAATGTGACAAATGCATTAGCCGGAAGGTTGCCAGGATTAACCGCTATTCAAGTTAGTGGTGAGCCAGGGAATGATCGATCCCAATTATTAATTCGTGGACGTGCGACCGTGAATGGTGCTGAGCCGTTAATTACGATTGATGGTGTTCAGAAGGATTATGCCGCCATTGGCCTATTGGATGTCAATGAAATTGAAAATATCACGATATTAAAAGACGCATCTGCTACAGCTATTTATGGGGTTAAAGGGGCTAATGGCGTTATTATTGTAACCACCCGCCGGGGTAGAGAAGGTACTCCATCTATTTCTGCAAGTCTGCAATCGGCGGTACAAAATACCATTCGTTTGCCAGATTATTTGGGCTCATACGAGTATGCATTATTAGCGAATGAGGCATATTTAAATGATAACCCAGGGGGAACAGTTCCCTATAGCGATTTGGTTCTAGAGGCTTACCGCACAGGTTCAGATCCACTTAAATACCCCAATGTGGATTGGTTTGATGCAATGATGAAACCCGCTAGACAATCGCAAGCAAATTTCAATATTAGTGGGGGAAGTAAATTAGCGCGATATTTTGTCAATGTGGGTTATACCGATCAAGGCGGTATTTATAAAACGGAAAAAAATAAGCAATACGATCCAGCGTCAAACTTTAAGCGGTATAATTTCCGCTCGAATATTGATGTAGACTTCGATGAGAATTTCAGTATTGGCTTGAACTTGTATGGAGCGATAGAAAATAAACGCGATCCCAATGTTTCCGTTCCTGATTTGTTCTGGACGTTAAATCAACTGCCGCCTAATTCATTTCCTGTACAATATCCAACTGGATTTTATGGTGAAAATGGATTATTTCTTAATCCTGCACGATTATTAAACCAAACGGGTTATCGAGAGGCATTTAATTCTTCTTTATCCGGAATGCTTTCGTTAACGAGGAAATTGAACTTTATTACGGAAGGTCTTTCTGTGAAAGGAAACTACTCCTTTGATGGTTATTTCCAAAATAATTTTAATCGATCTAAACAAGTTAGAAGGGCCGTTTATAAAGGATCTGGGGACTATGATGATGAAAGCAACTATACCTATTTAGGCAGTGATATTCCATTATCTGCACCTTCATCATCGTATACGCAAAACCGAGATATTTGGATGGATGCTTCCTTGAATTACCAACGTAAGTTTGGTCAACACGAAGTAACCGGATTAGTTTTAGTGAATCGCACACAAAAAGTATTGGGAAATACCATTCCATTTGTATCCCAAGGGATTGTTTCTAGGATCACTTATAATTACCAAAATAAATATTTTGCGGAGATGAATGCGGGCTATAACGGCACGGACAACTTTGCAAAAGATAAGCGTTATGGATTATTCCCTGCGTTTTCAGCAGGTTGGGTTTTATCAGAGGAATCCTTTTTAAAGGATAATACCTGGTTAAGTTTCTTGAAATTAAGAGGCTCTTACGGATTAACTGGAAATGACCAATTGACCGGCAGAAGGTGGTTATTTAATTCCGAATATATTCGTAACCCGAGCGCGGGGTATTTATATGGCGATCAGCTGTATGGTGTAGAGGGGGTTTATGAAGGAGCAATGGCTAATCCGGGGGTAACTTGGGAGACTGCAAAAAAATCCAATCTTGGGTTGGAAGTAAAACTATGGGGAGACCTGTTTAGCATTACTGCAGATCTTTTCAATGAGAAGCGGGAAAGAATTTTAATTACTCGGTCTTCAGTGCCAGCTATCATAGGTATGTCTGGTGGAAATCTTCCACCAAGTAACCTGGGTAAAGTGGATAATAAAGGTTATGAAATTGAATTAGGGCATCGTAAATCAATTAATGCCTTCAGTTATTTTGTGAAAGGAAATATGTCTTATGCACGAAATATCATCAGGTTCTTAGATGAGGAAAGCAAGCCTCATGATTATATGCGAATTACCGGTCAACGTTTAGGTCAAATCATGGGATTAACGGCTATTGGATTTTTTAAGGATGAAATGGATGTTCGTTTGAGCCCTACTCAGTTTGGTCGTGTTATTCCTGGGGATGTAAAATACCTGGATCGTAATGGGGATGATGTTATCAATGATAATGATATGGGGCCGATAGGGAATAGTAATATCCCTGAAGTGTTCTTTGGTATATCTGGAGGATTTAATTGGAAGAACTTCGATATGAGCTTTTTATTCCAAGGAGCAGCTAAAAGTAGTAGAACCATAGTTGGCGGCTTAGCTTGGGAATTTTATGAAGGGGGAAAAGTGAGGAGAGAACATTTGAATCGATGGACTCCTGAAACGGCAGAAACTGCCACATGGCCAGCATTACATTATGGTGGAAACAGTAATAATCACCGGATGTCTTCATTCTTTTTAGAAGACAACAGCTATATCCGTTTGAAAAATGTGGAGTTAGGTTATACGTTCAGAAATGTACAGGTAACGAAGAAAGCTCAATTCAGTTCCATTCGAGTATATGCCAACGGGAATAACTTATACACCTGGACTAGAGCACAAAAAATGCTGGATCCAGAATATTGGGCAGGAAATACCATTGGTGCCATCTATCCTGCACAACGAGTTTTGAATTTTGGACTTTCAGTAGGATTTTAATTTGAACATTATCATGAAGAAATTTAATATATTTATTTACCTACTGTTTTCTACATTGCTGTATTCCTGTAATTTCAACGAATACTTAGACAAAGCAGAAACGGGAGGGATCTCTGAAGATGAAGTGTTTGGTGATTATATTCAAACCGAACGCTATCTTGCTAATATCTATTCTGGACTACCATTTGAATGGATGCCTGTAAATAGTTTTACCTATGCTGCCGCTTCGGATGAAGCGAAGTGTCCTGTAATTTATTATAATGGTCCACAAGTGTACACTCGAGGTTTATTATCACCCACTTTTAACCCAATAGACAATTGGGGCAGTTTGTATGCCTCGATACGGAAGGTGAATAGACTAATTGAGAAAATTGATGACGTTCCTGCAGTGAATGTGAGTCAACTGAGTGGAAAAACCAGGATGAAAGGGGAAGCTTATTTTTTAAGAGCCTTTTTTTATCAGGAATTATTTAAGCGCTACGGAGGAGTTCCAATCATTGACCGTGTTTTGCAGATAACAGATGATTTAAATATTCCAAGGAATACCGCTGAAGAGGTGGCTAACTTTATCGCTGAAGATTGTGATACGGCAGTTCCTTTGTTGGAAACTGTAAATAGTTCCTCAAACATTGGTCGAGCAACGAAAGGAGCTGCAATGATGATAAAAGCTAGGGCATTATTGCTTGTGGCGAGCCCATTGCACAATCCGAGTAATCTAAAAACGCATTGGGAGTTGGCAGCAGCTGCAGCGAAGGCGATCATCGATATGCAATTGTATGATGTGGATGCTGATTATAAAGGATTATTCCATAAGCGATCTGCTTCGAACTTAATTTATCAATCGACCGTAAATCATACCGGATGGGTGAGGAATATGCTGGTACCTAGCATGAATGGCAATGCTTGGATTCAACCTTTACAAAATTTGGTAGATGCCTATGAAATGGCAAATGGCAAAGGAATTGAAGAAGCCGGGTCAGGCTATGATGCGAACAATCCATATGTAGGGCGCGACCCTCGTTTTTACCAATCGATTTTATACAATGGAAGTACATGGAAGGGTGAAAATATCCAAACATTCGTTGGTGGATTAGATGGTTTAACCTCAGCAGAAGGTGGGTTAACACAAACTGGATATTATTTAAGAAAACTGATAGATGAAAATGCGAGTGTATCTCCTGATTATCGTCCAGGGGATCATTATTGGGTTTACATGCGTTATGAAGATGTTTTGTTAATGTATGCTGAAGCCGAAAATGAAGCTCAAAGTTCACCTACGAGCGCGGTTTATACGGCGATTAATCAGGTTAGGAATCGTGTTCAAATGCCATCCTTATCGGAGGGATTAAACCAAGCACAAATGCGCGAGCGAATTCGTAATGAGCGTCGTGTTGAATTAGCCTTTGAAGGCCACCGTATTTGGGATATCAGAAGGTGGGAAATTGCTTCAGCTGCGATGGATGCCGCTTACGGTATGCGTATTACTAGGGGAGCTAATGGATTTAATTACCAGACTTTTCGTGTAGAAGATCGAATTTATGATGAGGCCTTTAATTTATTTCCAATTCCTCAATCGGAACGGAATCGTAATAATCAATTAGGGCAAAATCCGGGCTATAATTAATGGTTAAACCCTTAATAATTCAAATGATGAAAACAATAAATTTCAAGATATATATCCTAGGTATCGTGTTTTTGGCAACACTTTCAAGTTGTGAGGAACAGGTTTTTCAACAGGTAGTGAGCGATTATGTTCATGATAAAAATGCGCCAATAATTTTGAATCGATTTGCTCCAATGGAAGCGAGTGAATCTGCTGAAATAACTTTGTTTGGCGATAATTTTAGCAGCAATGCATCGGAGGTTAAAGTTCAAATAAATGGAACGGATGTCCCTGTTTTGGGTGCTAGTCAGCGTCGAATAATCGTCAAGATTCCTCAAGGGCTTGGTTCTGGTAAATGGACTGTTACTGTTGGCGATCATACAGTGGAAAGTACGGATGAATTTATATACGCGGTAAAGCGTACCGTAAGCACCTTAGCAAGTTCTAGTCCTGCAGCAACGTTTAATTTTTTAGTTAATGCTGGAATGGACATTGATTCCAAAGGGAATTTATATTTCACGGATAATTTTAATAATTGTATTCGGAAAGTTAGCCCTGATGGCACAGTGACAACGTTTGCCGGGGTACCAGGCGTTGAAGGGAATGTGGATGGTCCAGGAGCAAAGGCACTTTTTAATCATCCTACGGATGTTGCGGTGGATGCAGAGGATAATGTATATGTAGCAGATAGCTGGAATTGGGCGATTCGAAAAATTGATCCACAAGGTACGGTGAGTACTGTGAGGGGCTGGATTGTGCCATTTCCACAAGGAATCACAGTAGATCCTGAAACAGGGGTAATATATGGGGTGAGTGCATTGCCTGCGGTGAGTAATAACCAAATATTCGCTTTGGAGCAAAATGGAGCGATGACATTGCATACCCTCAGTGTTCCAATTGCTTCGGGAGGGATTAGTATGGATAATGACCGCAATTTAATTATTGCAGACAACCATAAATCGGTAATCTATCGCGTGAATACTAGTACCAAAGCCGTGGAGACCTTGGCGGGTTTGGAAAATGAACATGGATGGGTGGATGGAATTGGTCAAGCTGCGCGTTTTGAATATCCATGGGGAGTAGCAGTCGATAAAGACAATAATATTTATGTTGCAGGTTGTGGGCATCGTTTTGAAGGGCCTACCATTGCCTCGACGGCTTCTAATATTCGTATGATTGAAGCGGGCACCAATAAGGTGAGCACCATAGCTGGTGGCCCAATGGGATATAAGGATGGTATTGCTGGTGAAGCTAGGTTTAATGTGCCTACCGGTATTGCTGTGGATGATCAAGGAGCGGTATATGTATTGGATCGTGATAATTTAAAAATCAGAAAAATTATTTCTGAATAGATGATTTTTTTTGGAGGTAGGTAGGTAGGACTACCTACCTCCAAAATTAATGAATACCAATAGCGATTAACTGTAATTTTTGAAAATTATGATTTACAATTTAACTAAAGGAAAGCGATTAATTTCATTCTTAGGCTATAGCCTCTGTTGCGTTTTGATTTCTTTTGGACATGCTAGCTGTAATAAGTCTGCGGAACCCATCGAAAATAAAGTGCCAGATAAACCAATTCATGTCGTAGACACCCTAGAAAAGTTCATGTTGGGAATGTACGTTGCGCCACCAAGAGAATATACGATAGACCGACATTATGAGGCTATACGTGATGCGCATATAAATGTTATTCAAGATATTTCAGAACATTATTCCCCTCAAGAGAAAACGGCTATGTTGGTTATGGCAGCGAAGTATGGGATAAAAATGATGGTTGCAGACCAACGAATGAAAGGTTCGGATGCTGATATTAGTGGTATGATTAAGCAATACAATGCGTATGAATCAACGATTGGTTATTATATTAAAGATGAACCTGTTTTGTCCGAATTAGCCGATGCTGCTTACCGTTATCAAAAGGCATTAGATTTCGATCCTTATACGATTCCGCATGTTAACTTATTTCCAAGCTATGCGACGGGTGCTTTGGGTAGAATTGATTATGAAAAGGATTATGTGGAGAAGTGGATTCAAATGGTAGGCCCTAAAAACCTGAAGTATTTATCATTTGATAATTATCCATTTATGACGCAAGACTCTTTAAGAGAAGATTTATACTATCACGATCTTGATGTTATTCGTCGGATGGGTTTAAAGTATAATATTAAAACGTCTGCTTATTTGCAAAGCATAGGTACTTCGATAGGATTAAGGAGACCGAATGCAGATGAATTGCGATATAGTGCATACACGAATCTTGCTTATGGCATTAAATTTCCAGTATGGTTCACTTATTGGACCCCAACGGGTGGTGAACATGAACAGTTTTTAAATGCTATCGTTGATACAAAAGGAAATAAGACTGATTTGTATGAGCCTTTTAAATTAATCAATGCGGAACTGATGCAATTAGGGCCTGTATTGATTAATTTGAATACCACGGGTGTATATCATACCGGGAAAAAGATTCCAAAAGGAACTTCTAGACCAGGAAATAATAGCTTGATTCAGGCAAATAATCAGGATATCTCTTTAATAATTGCTGAATTTAAAGAACTCAAAGGATCAAAACAGTATGTTATGCTGGTAAATAAATCTTTAAAAAAGGAAGAGAAATTGATTTTATCGGTGAATGGTCAAAAATCAATATCGGAGGTTTCAAAAGTCAATGGAAGTGAAGTTTCCATCGGACTTAGTAATCAGCAATTTGAGTCTACATTTAAGCCTGGAGAGGGAAAGCTTTTCCGAGTATTTTAAGGGGTTATAGTTTCTAAGTTTTTCATAATTAGTTGTTGACAATTGGAGCCTGATTAATTTAATTTATTGGGCTCCATTTATGTTTAAGCCATTGAGGTTTCTAAATGTTTAAATTAAGGATATGATTTCTTTAAAATAAATTAACATGCAATAACTAGATTTGGCATTTAAACAGAGTTTACAATCATGACAAAAAACATCCTCTATCTTTTTATTTTTCTCTTTTACACGGCGAATTCCTATGCGCAAGAGAAGGCGTTGGTAAAATATCCAACGAATTATACGATTCAAAGCCTAAAGGATAGTCCTAAAGACAAAATTTGGGTGGTAGCTCACCGTGGAGATTGGAGAAATGCGCCCGAGAATTCATTACAAGCTGTTGAAAATTGCATTCAAATGGGGGTGGATATGGTGGAAATTGATGTACAGCTGACGAAGGATGCTCAGGTCGTTTTGATGCATGATGGGACCATAGACCGCACGACAAATGGCAAAGGAAAAGTTAAGGACTGGACCTTAGATAGTCTTAAGATGCTTAAATTGAAAGATGGATTAGGGATTCCAACTTTTCATCAAATTCCTACTTTGGAAGAAGTATTGCTTCTTTGTAAGGGAAAAATTTTAATAAATATTGATAAGGGCTTTGATATTTTCCGGGAATGCTATGAACTAGCGAAGAAAACGGGTACTCTCAATCAGCTGGTCTTAAAAACGGGGAAACCATATGAAGAGGTTAAAACAAAATTAGGCGATCAACTTAATGAGGTTGCTTTTATGCCGATTATAGCTGCTGGATCTACAGAAAGTTTGAAGATTTTGGAAGGTTATATGAAACACTATAAACCGATAGCGATTGAATTTACAATTAAAAAAGGCGAAGAGGGTATTCTGAAGGAGTTTGAAGGGTATAGAAATCAAGGCGTTCAGGTTTGGGTAAATTCTTTATGGTCAAGGCTTAATGCAGGGCATGATGATGAAATGGCGGCGATAGATCCAACTGTTTATGATTGGTATTTAAATAATCATGTAAGCATGATTCAAACAGATCGGCCACAATTGCTGATCAATTACTTAAAGTTAAAAGGACGCTTTTAACCCTGTAGTTCGCAGGAATATTTTAAACCACCTAGAAGGAGCTTGATGGGATAAGTTCATTCTAGGTGGTTTATTTTTGGTCTAATTATTAGGCTGTTTTAGTTTTTCTAACATCCACGTTTTATAATCTTCTCCTTGTGCTGGAACGGTGAAATGTCCAGTTTCTTTATAGATTTTTAATTCTTTTGGGGCTTGAATTACATTGTAAGCAGCATACATGGAAGTGCCTGGACATGTTTCATCATTATATCCCCAAGAATATAGCCCAGGAACTTTGATATTTCGTGCAAAATTGACAACATCATAATAAGACATAGTCTCTCTATTTTCAGGCTTATTGAAATGGGGGCCATTGTAGGAATCAAAAATGTGAGGCCATCCTCCGGCTCTAGTTGCTAAATAACCTGTAACATCGGAAAGTGCAGGGTATAATGATCTTAAAGTAACAATTCTATCGTCTAATGCTGCGGTCACAATCGCTAATGCACCACCTTGACTACCTCCACTGACAGCGACATTCTTGCCGTCGAATTGTTCTAATGCAAAAATAAAGTCTATAGCCTTTACGCAGCCTAAATACACCCGCTTGTAATAATATTGATCTTTATTATGCATATGAATAAATGGGTATCCGGATAGCGGACCAGCAGCCATTTCAGTATAGAGATTCGCTGGTAAATTGACTGGAATACCATGTATACCTATTTGTAAAGTAATAATTTCCTCTTCTACAAAACCAAAATCACCAGCATATGGTCTAGTTCCAGCTCCAGGAACATTTAAGATAGCGGGAAATTTGCCTGCTTTTTTGGGAACCACTAATACCCCGTACATCCGACTTCCAATATGCTCATTTTGAAAGCTGATATGATAAACGTTCACTTTATTGGTGGATTTTTCAGCAATAAGATCCATTTTAATATCTAATGGTATTTCTCTTGCTTTTTGGATATTGTTTTTCCAGAAATCATTGAAATCGCTTGGGTATGGTATTGTTGGTTGTATTTTTTCAGCTTCAAAAGCGGCTGTAGCTAGGCCTTTAAAAGATTTTCCGTCTACATCTGCTGTAATAATGCATCGTAGGAATCCAGCCTTAGACATTCCTTCTGCTGATAATTTTCCTGAAGTTTCGTTTAACGTTCCGGAATTGCTAGGAGTAAGCTTTTCTTCGCCAATTTGGTATTTGATGTTACTTGCTTTAACGGGTTTCCCATTGTCTGAAATTTGATAAGAAAACTGGACTTTTTCGCCTAGAAGGTAATTCCAATCTGATTTATCGCATTGTACTTGAATTTTGATTTGCGCATGTAGGGATGTGCTAAGGATTACTAAGACTAGTAAACTTATTAATTTAAAAGTTTTCATTCGGATAGGTTAATGGTATGATTAAATTACAATATACTTAATTTCCATAATATAAGTATAATGCGCCATAGGTCCAATTTGGTCCTTGAATACCGGGGTAATTATGCCGATCCATCATTAAGGCAAGGTATCGATTAGGATAACCTTCCGGCAACTCAATGACATTTGGCCAAACACGCGTGTTTGATGTTTCATCCCAAGGTGGAAGATCCATCATTAATTGGCCTAATAATTTTAAATCTGGATAGCTATAAATGTAGATCTTTCGATCGGAGCTGCCGGAAAAGCAATACAGTTTTCCATTGATTCGTTGCATGGATGTTCCAGTCGAATTATACGGGACTGGACCAGCTATAGTTTTAAATTCCTTATTCCAAAAATCTGATTCTAAAAGAATAGCCTTATAACCGTCTTTATTTTCACAGGTTAGCAATCGCCATTTTTTGGCATCTTCATCAAATAAAAGATGGGGATCTTCGATGTCTCCAATAATACCGAAGGGACTAGATTTCATAATAGAAAAGCCAAATCTTGGATCTTTTTTGCTTTCAATAGTTAATAACTGCTTTTTCTCTTTTTTTGGATTTGCATAAGCGCTGAAGCCTGTGGTAATCCCTTTCCACAGTTGTTCTTTTCTATCGTAAAAAAGATGAGAAGCAACTTCGTTGCGCCATAAACCATCACCTTGATCAAAGACGATTATACCTTCCAGTTTTAAATCAAAAATAGTCGGGCTCATACTCATTACCGCTTGAATGGGATGTGGTAGACCCCATCCTCGAGAAGTCATGGTATACCATACCCTTCCTTGATCTAATATAGGCTCTCCGTTTTCATACGTGATCGCACGTATATCGGCAAGACCTGTTCCGGTGCTGAGTATGGATTCGGCTGATTTAATGGCAAATTCTCCATTTTCGATTTTGTTATAAACATTTGATTGGAATTTTTGAATTCTTTGCTTGGACCTTAATTCTAAAAATTGATTGAAATTAAATTGTGCAATAACTTTTGGCAAGTCGTTCTCTTGTAAGTACACGACAACGCCTGATCCTAATAGCTGAACAATGAGTTTTCCTTCAAAGATTTTTACTGCCTCATTCGTTACTTTTTGGATACTATCTACCAGGACTTTCTGATTGTTTTTAATGCTAAATTGAACGCCCTTGATTTCTTGTTCTTGGGTAAGTAGACTGACGAAGAATTGTTCTGTTTTTTCAGGATTCGAAAATTCAAATCCAAAGGATGCGTTTTTGGCATTGAATGTAAAATCCAAAAGGTAGCTAGCAAATGGATTAAAGCCTGCAAACCAAATGGATGATTCGGCGTGCGCTGTTGTAGCGAATTGGATTTGTTGCTGATTTAACTTAATGGACCCTTTATCAGCTTGGTAATGGGTGACAGGGTGCATGGTCTCCATGCCTACAATTTTTGCGGGATCAAGTTTAGCCAATGGGAGCGTATGCCTATGATCAAAAACAAATCGTTCTACTGCCTGTCTGCTAAAGTTGATAGCTGAAGGGGGGGTCTGTGCGTATAGGTTTGAATGAAATGAATAGCAAAGTAGATAAAGAATAAACCAAATTTTCATTTCCGCAAGATTTAGGTAAGCTTTAAAATACACAAAATATTATTAAATGCGTACTTCAAGGATTAATTTACTGGGCAAATGAAAATTTGGATGGCCTTAATAGGTCATGTTCTATTCCATTTTTACATACGTGGATTTATTACAAAGATTGCATTTAAATCTTTTTAAAGGTAGGTGGAATAATAATACTTTGACCATTGGAGCTCTATGTATTCGTCTAAATAGAAATGCTTTATTACAATGTGGACATAAAGGGTAGAGTTGATCGGATTCTTTTAAGTTAAAATTTATAATTTTCATAATATACTGGAACGGAATTATTTATAGTTAAAAGCACGTTCTCATGATTGTAGGGTAGGTATTTGAGTAAAATTGGATTAGTTGGAAATTTTATTAACAGTTTATTTTTTAGCTCTAAACACATTTTTGTTATCTTTTTATGATAATTAAAGGTAGGAAATATTATTGAAAATATGCGCGGAATATCATTAATTATTTAAGTGACAAGGTAATAGCTAAAAGGTCTAGAATAGCTAATTGATTTTGTTTTAAACTTTACTTAATAAAGATTGTTAGATAGTTTATTTGAATAGCTTTTTTTGTAATTTGTAAAAAGATGAATTAAAAATATGAAGAGAATTTTAGTTGTATTCATGCTTTTTATTGCTATGACTTTTACGGCGTTTAGTCAGAGCAATAAATCAACTTCTAAGAATTGGATTTGGGGACCTTCTATCGGATATCAATATCAAAAAGGAAGTTTTTTAAAAGCATCGGGTTGGGGGCTATTCGCCCTTAATGAATCCCAATTTATGAAAATAGATGCTGGAGCCAATTTTACTTGGATGATAAATCAAAGCACTGTTATTCCTGAATTAGGAATAACTTATTACCTCAATAACGTCGCGATATGGCCATTTATCAAAGCTGAGATCACCCCTTATACGGCGAATGCAAAGGCGGGGATCGGATTATTTAATCTGTTGGAATTTTCTGCAGGCTATGGACATTCGTTAAAAATAAAGGAAGGTTTTAAATCTATTGACGGTTTTACTGCAGGGTTGTCTATTAATATTCCATTGAAATTCCATTTAAATTAATTAGTCTAACCAGTTTTTAAATATACTTACCCGATCTCTGCTCACAATGATATTATTGAAAGGGCAATGATTTAGGGTAATTTTTAAGCGTGTAGCGCTATGAATATTGATGTTTTTTATAGCCTTAACCTGTATAATGTAATTTCTGCTAATTCTAAAAAACAACCTTGGATCAAGTACTGTTTCCAATTTTTCTAAACTATAATCAATCAGATATTCTTCTTTGTTTTTTGTGAACAGGTAGTTTCCTTTATTTTGGGCATAGAAGCATTCCACTTCATCGCAATCAATCAACTTTATCTGTAAGCCAATTTTGACAGTAAATCTTGACTTATAAGGTAGCTGGTTTGGAAAAAGCATTGTTTTCTTATCCAATAAGGCTTGGGTAGGAAGTGGATTGTTAAATTTTTCGAATTTTTCCACCGCGAACTGGAGTTCATCATCCAGAATAGGTTTGAGTAAATAATCCACACTATTTAATTTAAAAGCTTTCAGGGTGTATTCATCATAGGCGGTAATGAAAATGATATTGGTTTCTATCTCCAATTCTTCAAATATATCAAAGGATAAACCGTCAGAAAGCTGTATATCCATAAAGATAAGTGCTGGGGCCTCATGAGTTTCAAACCATTTCTTTGCTTGTGCTACGGAATGAAGTAAATCAACATCTTGAAAACCTAATAAGGTAAGCTTTCTATGTAATAATCTTGCAGCAGGCTTCTCATCTTCTATAATGATGGTTTTATAACTTCTCATGTTTTTAATAATGGTATTTTAACGATGAAAAATTCTGGTGTTTGATAATACTGAACAGGTATTTTTGTTAAAAAAGCATACCTTTCTTTAATGTTTTTTAAACCAATCTGAGTGGATTGTACACCTAGGGTTTTGAGCTGTAAATTGTTTTGGACCACAAGGTAATTCGTCTCACGATACAATTGGATATGGAGTGGGCTTTCTTCATTTATTTTATTGTGCTGAATGCAATTTTCTAATAACAATTGTAAAGATAGGCTAGCTACATATAAACTTGCTTCGAAATCCTCTTCTTTGGCGGAATAATTCAACCCTTCCTCAAAACGTAGCTTCATAAGATTGATGTAATTCTTTGCAAATTTAAGTTCATCAATTACCCTTGATTTTTCATCATTTTTCTGCTCCAATATATATCTATAAATTGAAGACAGCGATTTGGTATAAGCAATTGCTTTGGTTTTATCTTCTTCGATTAATCCAATCAATACATTTAAACTGTTAAATAAAAAGTGAGGATCAATTTGACTTTGTAAGGAGCTTAATTTAGCCGTGGCTTCCCCAGCAATTTGTTTATGTTGATTAATCTGTTTGTTTTTAAAGTATTTGTAAAAATAAATAGCGTAAAAGATCAGTCCAATGATGAGTGAAAACAAAACCAAAGGAATATACCTGAACCAATTTTCTTGTTCAATAAATTCTTTAAAACTTGCATTGTACCAAATGGAATAGCTGCTATAATGAATGATGAAGATCATTATAGGATTTACAATGATTGTGATTACGATGTAGTAAAATAGGCGTTTAAAAGACTGTGTTTCCTTGGGGAAATTTTTTTGCAAGAGTTCACCGGTGTAGGATCCGCTTAAGTAAAGGGTAACTCCATAAAGGATCCCTTTAAAGGATTCTATAGACTTGAAAAAGGCGATTTCAATGCTGCCATTTTTAAAGAGAAAATACAGTGCAAATAGCGCATAAATGCAAGAACTTAATAAAAAGGCATGAAGTAAAATTGTTAAAAATTTTCTCATGGTTATTTACATGTTGCTAGTAATTCCAAGGCTCGTTCTTTTCCCCACGAAGGATAGAAAAGGGTTTTGTTATTAACTTCATCAAAGAATAAAATCGCTTTCTTCAATTGATTACATTCTTCTTGCGTATCTCCGCCCATATATCTTTTGTAATTTAAGTTAAATTCTGCTAATCCTGCAAGTGCTCTAGGGTTATTTGGTTCTAAGGCGAGTGCCCTGGAATAATAAAAAACGATTTGAGGAGTTAGGTTCATTCCATTGGCCATGGGATCAGAAATTAATTCAGAGGTTAATAGTAAGGCGCTTAAGATGTGCCATTCTGCATTTTGTTCTTGAGGTTCTTTGGGCAGTAATGTTGTCAAACTATCGATTAATGCTATCTTTTTCTGAGCATCTTTCATGTGGAAACTAGCCCTCGTTCCGCTGAGTACGAGGTAATATTTGGGTATCCAATTTTGAGGCTCGTCTGTTGCAATTTTTTCAAATAAGCGCATAGCTTCCAAATTTTTTCCCGTTTTCCATTCCTTTAAGGCTTCGGTCATTTTTTGTTCATAAGCCTTTTGACCAAAACTGTTCAGGCTAAATAAGATCAATAGTAAACTCCATGTAATTTTCATAACTTTCTTTTTTTTGTAAAAATCCCATTCATCCAATAAGGATTCAATTTATTTTGGATGAGTAGTTAAAAAACATAGATGAATGGGAAAAACGATACTCGACAGGGTTTTTTATATTTGTCTAATTAGATCATGTACATGCAAAACTTTCGAAATCTACATCAAGCCACGGGGCGGTTTATTACAGTTGAGAATATAAATTATCTTTTTGCAGGTGGAACTGCCTATTTAGGGCTATTGACAAATCCTCAATACACAGAATTATATAAAAAAGGTATTGATATCTATGGATTGAATAATGGAACTTCCAGAACGAATAACATTCAATTGGGTATATATGATGAAGCGGAAGAATATTTAGCGAATCGTTTTCTTTTTGACTCCGCAGCCTTGTTGTCTAGCGGTTATTTGGCGGCTCAGGTGGTGGTTAAAACCTTTGCAAATAATAACCCTGTTTTTTATGCTCCAGATACCCATCCTTCTTTATGGTTAACCGAAAATCCAAACCATACTCAAGACTTTGAAATCTGGGCGAATGATGTGATTGAAAGGATTAACCAATCTCTTGATGATGAGTTTGTTATTGTCGCGAATGCACTAGATAATTTGACCCCAAGAAGGTATGATTTTTCGGTATTCAATAAGATAGATTCCTCCAAAAAGATCTTGTTGATCTTAGATGATTCTCATGGAATTGGCGTGTTAAAAAAAGATCGTGTTTCTATTGATGTCAGTAAAATGGGAAGTAATATAGAAGTCCTTGTATTAGCTTCTTTAGCGAAAGGTTTAGGGACAGATGCTGGCGTGATTTTAGGAAACAAAGAACGGATCGTAAAAATTAAAAATCACCCCATATTTATTGGGGCTTCACCGGCAAATCCTGCAGCACTATATGCCATGGTCAATGCAGGGGATATTTATGAGTATGCCTACCACAAATTACATCAAAATATACTTCAATTTGAAGCCTTAATTCGTTCATATCCGCTAAAAAATATCCCAAAATTTCCCGTTTTCACGTCCCTAGATCCCAATTTATATCAATATTTAATTAGTAAGCGGGTATTAATTTCCAGTTTTCCCTATCCATTAGCAACTAGTTCTTTGTTAAATAGAATTGTGATTTCTGCAGTTCATGAAAAGGAAGATATTCAAAAAATTGCCGAACTTTTGACAATTGGAGGGCATTAATTCTTTGATTGTCAATAAAATAATTGTAGCTTTGCAAGCCTTTTTAAATGTAATTTTGGGGTAGCGGCTACTAATGAGCTGAATAGTAATAGGTTGCTAATTAAAAAAACGCAAAAATATTTTCAATACTCAATTTAAAAAGATACTTTTGCAACCCCAAAAGGATTGATAGGCTTAGGGTTTAGATTAATTAGAGTAAAATAGATATGACTAAAGCAGAAATTATTGCAGAGATCTCTAACAAGACAGGTTTAGAGAAGGTTGATGTTCAAGAGACCGTTGAAGCATTCTTCAAAGTTGTTAAAAGCGCTATGGTTGGTGGCGAAAATGTTTATGTAAGAGGCTTTGGAAGCTTTGTGGTTAAAAAGAGAGCTGAGAAAACAGCGCGTAATATTTCAAAAAATACCGCTATTATAATTCCTGAGCACTATGTTCCAAGTTTTAAACCTGCAAAAGTTTTTGTAGAGAAAGTTAAAAACGGTAATAAAAAATAAACATCAACATGAAGAAAACCAAGCAAATTCAGATTATAGTTGTCCTAGCAGTTGTTCTTATCATGGGATTTCTTGTTGCGCAACCAATCCGTGGCTTGGTGACCAAAGATGATGTCAATGCAGAAGCTTCTTCCACAGAAGCTTCTACACCTCAAATCAAACTTAGCGATGTTTCTGAAGTTGCTAAACGAGGATTAAATCCTGCTCTTGTCAACGAAATCACCGAATTAGAACAAAAAGCCGAAGAAGCGGATGGACTTGAGAAAGTTTCTATTTATCAGCAATTAGCAGATAAATGGGACGATGTCGAGAAATTTGCTCCTCAAGCCTTTCTTTATGAAGAAATGGCAAATTTAGACGCTAAATTCGATTATTGGTTGAAATCAGGAAATGCATATCGTAAAGCATATACTAACCTTCAAGATACCACAATGGCTCAGTTGTTAAATCAAAAAGCGATTGATGTGTATCAAAAAGCGGTAGACTTAGATGGAGCGAATTTGGATGCTAAAACAGGATTAGGTGCAGCGATGGTTACAGGAACTAACAATCCTATGGCAGGAATTGCTATCTTGCGTGAAGTTGTACAAACAGACCCAAAAAATTTAGAAGCGAATAAGACCTTGGGATTATTCTCTTTACAATCTCGTCAATTTGATCGTGCTATCGATCGGTTTAAGACTGTGATTGAACAAAAGCCTGATGCAGAATCTTATTTCTTTCTTGCAACAGGTTATCAAAATATAGGAATGAAGAACGAAGCTATTGCCGCTTTTAATAAAGCGAAAGAATTAGCAACAGATCCTAGTTTCTCCCAGTTCATTGATAGACAAATCGCTGAACTGAGTAAGTAATTAACAAATTATTTTAACATTTAAAAACATTAAAGCTATGCCAAGCGGAAAAAAAAGAAAACGACACAAAATGGCTACTCACAAACGCAAAAAACGTTTAAGAAAAAATAGACACAAGAAAAAATAGTTTTTCTAGGGATTCAATCCCTTTTAAAATTATGTGGATACAATCTATGATCGATGAATTCATCATAGATTGTTTTTTCATTAAACGGTTTTTTGTTTAATCGGACACATGGGTTGCGGAGCGAGTCCCCAACCGTCCTTAATTTAAGTAGCTGTTGGTAAAGGAATTAATTATCGATTCAGTCCCTGATAAAGGGGTGACTATTGCTTTACTACAGGACAAACAACTTGTTGAGCTTAACAAAGAACAGGCGGGCAATAATTACGCGGTAGGTGATATTTACTTAGGGAGAGTAAAGAAAATCATGCCCGGATTAAATGCTGCATTCGTAGATGTAGGATACGATAAAGATGCCTTTCTCCATTATCTCGACCTTGGTCCTCAGGTACAATCTCTTATAAAACTTACTAGAGTAGTAAAGAACGGCAGTTATCAAGAGAAACTGCTCAATAGTTTGAAACTTGAAAAGGACATTGACAAGGCTGGAAAAATATCAGATATTTTAAGTAGAAATATGTTGCTGCCCGTACAGATAGCTAAAGAACCTATCTCTACCAAAGGGCCTAGACTTAGTTCGGACTTATCCATTGCTGGTCGCTTTGTTGTACTTGTACCTTTCTCAAGTGCGGTATCCATTTCCAAGAAAATCAAAGGAAGTTCTGAGCGGAATAGACTGAAGAAAATTGTAGAAAGTATTAAACCTGCAAATTTTGGAGTTATTATTCGTACAGTTTCTGAAGGTAAAGGAGTTGATGAACTCCAAAAAGATTTACTAGATCTGATTTCTAAATGGGAATTGTTTACTAAGCGTCTTAAAACAGCAGAACCACCTCAAAAAGTATTAGGCGAAATGGATCGAGCTTCGACCATTTTACGCGATATTCTTACCGATGAATTTACACATATCTATGTAAACGATCAGGATATTTACGAAGAGGTTAAATCTTATATCCAAGAGATTTCTCCTGACCTGGAAAAAATAGTCAAGCTTTATAAGCATAAAGAGCCTATTTTTGACCATTATGGAGTAGAAAAGCAAATTAAGGCGTCTTTTGGCAAAACTGTCAATTTACAAGGTGGTGCGTATTTGGTCATTGAACATACCGAAGCATTACACGTTATCGATGTAAATAGCGGCAATCGTATTGCCAATAAAGAAAATCAAGAAGATAATGCCCTCCTCGTAAATAAGGAAGCGGCTAAAGAAATTGCTCGTCAACTTCGGTTGAGAGATATGGGTGGAATTGTAGTCATCGATTTTATCGATATGCATAAACCTAATAATCGTAAGGAACTATATGGTTTCTTAAAGGAATGTATGGCAAGTGATCGCGCTAGACATACCATTCTCCCTCCTAGCAAATTTGGTTTAGTACAAATTACTAGGCAACGGGTAAGACCAGAAATGAGCGTTGTGACTAATGAAAAATGTCCTGCTTGTGATGGCACTGGTGAAATCAGATCAAGTATTGTATTGCTTGATGATATTGAAAATAATTTAAGCTTTATATTATTAGAGCAGAATGAAAAAGGAGTTACACTATGTGTACATCCTTATATTGCCGCCTACATTACTTCCGGCATCATCTCTAGACGATTAAAGTGGTTTTTCAAATACGTCAAATGGATTAAAGTCAAAGAAGTGAGTTCTTATCATTTAACAGAATTCCATTTCTTTAATTCCAAAGACGAAGAAATAAAATTATAAAAAAAGGCGACCTATGGTCGCCTTTTTTATTTATAAATTTGATAGACACATCGTCGCCCTTTATTCATCAGATGCTCCGTACGTCTTACTTCCTCTTTAAATAGACTTTGAAAAACCTGTAATTCTACTGAACAGAAGTTTTGGCAAACTCTTGCCGCCTCACATATGGGACAGTGATTTTCTATAAATAAGTAACCAATATCATTTGCTTCAACAGATGCCATATATCCTTCTTGACTCCTAATTTCCGCCAGCAATTGCAATTGCTCTTCTAAATTTTTCCCGTCTTTGATATAATCCGAATATTTTTTTAATAATTCTTCCTCTGCCGAAGCCAGTACGGCATACATGCCTTGGTCTCCAAATATATCCTGTATTTTTTTAATCAATCCAATAGACACTTCTTTGTAAGACGCTGGAAATTGATCATGTCCAGCCCTTGTTAGGGTCCATACTTGTTGGGGACGACCTCGCCCTTTTACCTCATTAGTGGATTCTACAAATCCTTCATTGGCCAACTTAATTAAGTTGAATCGTGTGCCTTCGACTGTAATTCCCAGCTCTTTTGCCAATTCAATGACTGACATTGCCCCTTTTTTCTTTAATACCACTAGAGCTTTATCGTTTTCCATGATCTGAATCGATGCTTATTATTCACAATAAGTTAATATACAAAAATAAGCTTTCATTTAAGACATTTTTAAGTCATCTATCCTACTCTATACCCAACTAGGCATGAATTGTAATTTAAAAGTAATAAACCAAGTGTTTATTTGGTTTAATATCCCGTTAGCAATTAGTTTTGAATGATAAATAAAATATGAGCACAAATACTATTTTTTTAGAAACATGAATGAACTCAGTAGCGAAGTACTATAGCGGTCAATTTGATATCAAGTAGTATTGGCCAAATAAGGTCCTTCCATACGCCATATTAGTTTATTAAATAGAGATACTTACAATTAAACATTTAAACGGAAAACAACCCCATGAAATTAATTAACAACAAGCTGCTATATTATCTTTTCTTGCTTGCCTCCTCCAGCACTTTGATGGCATGTACGGGAAAAGCAAATGAAACTAGTACAGATATTGCTACTGCTGATGTAACCGTCCTTCAACTATATGAGGAGGACACCCAACAGTTTTTTGAATATCCTGCAACAATTAGAGGTCAGCAAAACGTAGAGATACGTCCAAAAGTGGATGGTTATATTGCCGAAATTTTAGTCGATGAAGGGGCTCAAGTTTCCAAGGGTCAAGTACTTTTTCGCATCAATAATCCATTGTATGAACAAGAAGTAATAACCGCTAAAGCAGCGATTAAAAGAGCAGAGTCTGCGGTAAATACAGCGAATATTAATGTGAAGAAAACAAGCCCATTGGTAGAAAAGGGAATTATCAGTGAGTTTGAGCTCGAAGCAAAAAATCTCGAACTTCAAGCGCGGTTAGCTGAACTGGAAGAAAGTAAGGCAAAATTGCACAATGCACAGGTAAACTTAGGGTATACGGTCATTTCTAGTCCCGTATCTGGGGTAATTGGTACCATTCCTTACAAAATAGGAAGTTTAGTAAGCAGCATGAATGAATTACCACTCACTATCCTTTCGGATATATCTAAAGTTCATGTCTATTTTTCCTTTTCGGAAAGCCAATTCCTATCCCTAATATCCGACAGCGATAAAAAGAACATTAATGATGCGATCAATAACATACCTCCGGTAGAATTGCGTTTAGCATCTGGAGATTTTTATCCTCAAAAGGGTACAATTGAAACCACGGGAGGACTGATTAACACGGGTACCGGTGCCATTAGTATGCGCGCTGTCTTTCCGAATGCTGAAGGATTAATCCGAAGCGGCAGTAGTGCGATTATTAGGATAGCAAGAGCTGTAGATCATGCTATTTTAATTCCCGAAACTGCTACATACGAAATACAAGGCAATAAGTTTGCCGTCTTGGTAGACTCTGCAGGACTATCCAAATCAGTTGCCATAGAAGTTGCAGATTTGCCGATCAATGATTCTTTTTTAGTGACTAAAGGATTGCGTTCAGGAGATCGTATTGTTACGGAGAATGTAACCGCAATTAAAGATGGAACAAAAATAAATCCAAAAGGCACTCAGGCATTGAGTCAGAAATAACAGAATTATATGCATGTAGCTTTGATTATGGTAGTTCAAAATAACTACCCTCGCTTTGCTATGGCTTTTTAACAACATTTATATGCTTAAAACATTTATAGATAACCCGGTACTTTCTACCGTCATTTCCATCATTATTGTTATTCTCGGACTACTGGGTTTGGCGACTTTACCTATTTCACAATATCCAGATATCGCACCACCAACTGTTCAAGTAACTGCAAGCTATCCTGGAGCAAATGCCGAAGTGTTGATGAAGAGTGTCATTATTCCATTGGAAGAGCAAATCAATGGAGTAGAGAAAATGACCTATATGACCTCCAAAGCCAGTAACGATGGAACAGCAGTCATTACCATAAATTTTGAACAAGATGCTGATCCAGATCTTGCCGCTGTCAATGTGCAAAACCGTGTTGCAAAGGCCAATGGAGTCATGCCTCCTGAGGTAATCCGTTCCGGAATTACCACCACAAAAATGCTTAACTCCTGGTTGGTAGGATTTCTAATTTACAGTGAAAACAAAGACTACGACAGTAAGTTCCTAGACAATTACATGCGAATTAATATTGTGCCGGAATTAAAACGTATTTCTGGGGTGGCTGATGTGCAGATGTGGAGCATCATGGATTATTCCATGCGTATCTGGTTAAAACCGGAGGTCATGGCAGCCTACGGATTGATGCCTGAGGATGTTACCGCTGCATTAGCCGAACAAAATATTGAAGCTGCGCCTGGAAAAATTGGCGAAAATAGCAACAAGACATTTGAATATGTACTCAAATATACCGGAAGATTGGAACAAGAATCCCAATTTGAAGATATCGTACTCAAGGCAAATGCCGATGGACAGATTTTGAGATTAAAGGATGTGGCCAAAGTGGAACTTGGGGCGATGAGTTATAATTTGGATAATACCTTAAATAGCTTTCCTGCCACAGGTGGCGGTGTCATGCAGACCGCAGGTTCAAATGCGCATGAAATTAACAATCAAATTATCGAGTACCTTCACCTCGCAGAAAAAGACTTTCCACCAGGGGTGAAATGGGATACCTTTATCAATACTAATAATTTTTTAAATGCATCCATAAGTAAATTAGTTCAAACCTTGGTTGAAGCATTTTTACTAGTGTTTTTAATGGTATTTATCTTTCTTCAGGACTTTAGATCCACGCTAATACCAGCCATTGCAGTCCCGGTAGCCATTATTGGAACTTTTTTCTTCTTAAATTTATTTGGCTATACCCTAAATTTATTAACACTCTTTGCATTGGTTCTTGCCATCGGAATTGTGGTTGATGATGCTATTGTCGTCGTCGAGGCTGTACATGCCAAACTCGATGAGGGAGCTAAATCTTCCCGACAGGCAACTATTTCTGCCATGCACGAAATAAGTACCGCCATCATATCAATTACACTAATTATGTCGGCAGTTTTTATTCCAGTAACCTTTATTAAAGGATCAGCAGGAATATTTTATAAGCAGTTTGGTGTTACATTAGCCGTGGCAATTATCATTTCGGCAGTCAATGCTTTAACCTTAAGCCCTGCTCTTAGTGCTTTACTTTTAAAACCCCACCATTCAGATGAAAAAACGGAGAAAAGAGGTTTTTTAAAGCGATTTTTTATAGCGTTTAATGTTGGATTTCAATCATTGACATCAAAATACATCGCTGCAGTTAAGTTTCTTATCCACAGAAAATGGATAGCGCTAGGCAGTATTGCTTTTTTTATAGGTTTACTTGTCTTTTTTATGCGAACTACCCCAACAGGGTTTGTGCCTAATGAGGATTCAGGAGCCATATTCGGGGATGTTATTTTACCACCGGCAAGTACCCTATCACAAACCAAAAAAATTGTAGCCCAAATTGATAGTATTGCACAAGCCATGTCTGAGGTTAAGGTGAGTGCAACAGTTTCTGGGATGAATTTAATCAGTGGAAATGGAGGATCTTATGGCGCTATTTTTATCGCATTAAAACCTTGGGACACCCGTAAAGGGGAAGGTCAGGATGTAAACAGTCTAGTGGCCAAATTATTTGAAAAGACCAGTCATATCAAAGGCGCAAATATCATATTCTTCCCTGCTCCTACCTTACAAGGCTTTGGAAATACCAGTGGATTTGAAATTCAGCTCTTGGATAAAACAGGTGGTAGCTTTGTCGATTTTGAAGGAAACATAAATAAATTCTTGACCGCCTTGCATCAACGTCCCGAAATTATGTATGCAGCAACCTCTTTCAATAACAATTTGCCCCAATATAGACTAAATGTAAATGTTCCTTTAGCCAAGGAGGCTGGGGTTGAAGTCACATCCATCTTAAGAACCTTGCAAGGTTTCTTCGGAGGAATGTATGCTTCGGAATTTAATCGATTCGGAAAACAATATAAAGTGTTTATTCAATCCAGTCCCGAAGATCGTAAAGAAGAAAAGGATTTGGAGAAGATTTATGTGCGCAATAATAAAGGGGAAATGGCACCCATATCTACCTTTGTAAAATTGGAAAGAACCAGTGGACCCGAATTTATTAACAGATTTAATTTATATACCTCTGCCGCGGTAAATGGAGCTCCAAATCCGGGTTATAGCTCTGGAGATGCCATTCGCGCCATTCAAGAAGAAGCCAGTAAGAACTTGCCAAAGTCAACTTCTTACGATTACAGTGGACTTACTAGAGAAGAAATATTAAGTGGAAATCAAACCATATTAATTTTTAGTCTTTGTTTGATCTTTGTTTATTTCCTACTCAGTGCACAATATAAAAGTTATATACTTCCTTTTTCTGTTTTATTATCCTTGCCATTTGGACTTGCAGGAGCATTCTTGTTTGCCAGAATGACGGGATTGGATAATAATATTTTCTTACAAATCAGTCTTATCATGCTCATTGGCTTGCTGGCTAAAAATGCCATTCTGATCGTCGAGTTTGCATTGCAAAGAAGAAATCAAGGTATGGATTTATTGCAAGCGGCACTTTCTGGAGCAGCAGCTCGATTAAGGCCTATACTAATGACTTCCTTGGCCTTCATTTTCGGATTGCTCCCTTTGATGTTTGCTACTGGTGTAGGGGCATTAAGTAACCGATCCATAGGCACAGCGGCTGTGGGCGGGATGTTAATAGGAACATTGCTCGGGGTACTTGTTATTCCAGCACTATTTGTCATTTTCCAACGAATACATGAAAAATTTAGCGGAAAGCCTGTAGCTCTTGAACTGGAGGGACTTGAAGAAATCAGTGCAGCGAAAAATTTAAATAACAACTAATGAAAAGGAACTTCAAATTTACATACTTTGCCTTCTTTATTTTATTCATGTTGAGTGCTTGTCACGTCACCAAAGATTATCAGGCACTCCGAATTGAAAATAATAATTTGTATCGAGATACGGTTATTTCGGACACCAATAGTATGGCTGCATTGCATTGGAAAGCATTTTTCAAAGATAAAAACTTGCAGACATTGATTGATACGGCCCTTGGATCAAACTTGGATATGAAAATTCTTTTGGAACGAATCGTCCAATCCCAAGCATCTTTTAAACAGAGTAAGCTAGCCTACCTCCCAGATTTAAATGCGGATCTGTCGGTTCGTCAATCTCGTTTGGCATTTCCGCAAGGATTTGGATTAATAAAAAATTCTACCCAATACGATCTAGCCTTGCAAGCAAGTTGGGAGCCAGACATCTGGGGGAAGCTCAGTAGTGCTAAGAAAGCCGCGTTAGCACAGCTTCTTCAAACCGAAGCCGCAAAACGAGCCATCCAAAGTCAACTAATTGCGGATATCGCGGTTCATTATTATTCCTTACTTGCCTTAGATGCACAATTAGAAGTATTGAAAAAAACCGTCAACAATAGGAAAGACGATGTTGTCACGATGAAAGCTTTGAAAGCATCAGCAATCGTAAATGGAGCTGCCGTTGTTCAAAGTGAAGCCAATTTGCATACGGTAGAAGTGTCAGTACCAGATGTGATCAAGCAGATTCGAGAAACAGAAAATGCGTTGAGTTTATTACTAGGAAAACCTTCTGGAAAAATTCAACGATCTCAGCAGATGAATGGTCAATCATTTGATCAAGTAGCCGTAGGACTGCCCGCTAGTTTACTGCGATTCAGACCTGATGTGCAAGAAGCTGAATTTGCATTTCGTCAATCTTTTGAATTGACTAACATCGCTAGAACCGCATTTTATCCTAACTTTCGGATTACCGCTGCAGCAGGTTTTTCGAGTTTAGATTTTTCAAATTGGTTTAGTCCGGAATCTTTTTTCGCTAATATACTAGGTGGACTGAGCCAACCCCTCTTTAACAAAGGTGTTAATAAGGCTAAACTGAAAATAGCTGAAGCTCAACAACAGCAAGCTTTTTATCAGTTTCAAAAAATTGTCCTGCAATCAGGAAAAGAAGTTTCAGATGCTTTATTCGCTTTGGAAACCACGAAAGCGAAAGAATTGAGTAGAGTAAAACAGTTAGAGGCGCTTAATAAGGCTGTAGAATTTACCAAAGAGCTGTTAAAGTATAGCGAAAGCACTAATTACATTGATGTACTGACCTCCGAACAAAATTTGTTGAATGCAGAGATAGGAAGTGTTTATGATCAATTAGAACAATGTTTAGCTTTGATTGCCTTGTATAAAGCTACAGGTGGAGGAAGTTATTAAAAATAAATAATGTGTTGTTATCAAGTATCTTAATTTAGATTCAAGCACTAGCAATAGTGCTTGTTTTTATATTTAGGCCTACATCAACACAAACAACATCAACTGTTTAACCAATGGATGTACAATCCTTCCTTTTCCATTTTTCTAAAGTAGGTCATCTGACGTTTGGCAAAACGATGGATTTCAGTTCGGAGTTTTGTAAGAAACTCATCCACGGTCAATTCTCCTAATATATGGCTAGAAGCATATTTATATTCTAAACCAAACCATTGCAATTGTTCATGAAGGACTCCCCTGGCCAACAAATCTTCCACCTCTTGCAATAAGCCTTGTGCCATCCGATTTTGCAACCTTAGGTCTATCCGTAATCTCCTTTGTGCTAAACTCGGATTTAAACCAACGATTAGGTAATTTCTTACAATACATTCATGGGCTTTAGGTAAAGGGTTAAATTGAAGGAATCTAACAATTTCTAGTGCGCGAACTAGGCGTTTATGGTTATTCCAGTCGATGCTCATTCCTTCCGGCACTCCTATTTCCTTAATCTCTTGTATCAGCGCTTCTTTACTTTTTCGAGCTAAATCTTCTTGAAGTTTTTTATGCTTAGGAACGGCACTCAAGGGTTTCTCCAACAAAAGGCTTTCTATGTAGGAGCCAGTACCCCCACAGATGATCGGCAATTTTTCGCGCCTTCGAATCTCTTCCAGTTTGCTTTGTACATCCTCCTTAAACTGGTCTACTTGGTATAGCTCATCAGGTTCTCGAATATCGATTAAGTGATAAGGTATATCTTGATATTCAATTAAGTCTTTGCCTGTTCCTATATCTAAGTATTTATAGACTTGTCTAGAATCTGCGGAGATGATCTCTCCGTTTAATGCTTTAGCCACTTGAACCGCAAGCTTTGTTTTTCCAGATGCTGTAGGTCCTAAAATGATTAAAACAAAATCAGGCGAAAGAGATTCCTTCGCCTGATCTATGTAAGATATAAGTTCTTTAAAAGTGTTTAAATCACGAACTTGGTCCATTTTTCATTACTTTCATTACTTTTTACGACCGTTTCAATAAAAGCCATACCTCTTACTCCATCGTAAACATTCGGGAAATCTTGCGCTTCTGCAGAAGGAGTTTCTCCATTTCTTTTAGCAGATACAGTCAAGGCAAAATTTCTGTAAATATTCGCAAAAGATTCCAATAACCCCTCAGGATGTCCTGCTGGTACCCTAGTATTATGAGTAGCAAAAGAGCTCAAAGTAAATGGAGCCGCATATGCATTACCAGTACGGTAATATTGTCTTGGTTGATCTAACATTTTAATAATTAAATTGTTAGGATCTTCGTTTGCCCATTCCAAACCACCTTTTTCTCCATAGATACGAATACGCACTGCGTTTTCTTCTCCTGCAGAAATTTGTGAGGCCATTAATACACCTTTAGCACCATTTTCAAAATGTAATAATACGGAGCCATCATCATCTAATAAGCGGCCTTCCACAAAAGTGGTTAAGTCTGCACTCAACTCCGTAATTTTTAATCCAGATACATATTCTGCAAGGTGTGCAGCATGTGTTCCAATATCACCCATTACCAATGATTTACCAGAACGTTTTGGGTCTGCACGCCATGCGGCACCTGCATTTCCTTCGCGTTCCGTCATTCTGCTTAACCAACCTTGAGGATATTCTACCACGATTTTTCTAACTTTTCCAAAATGACCTTCTTTGACCATTGCTTTTGCTTGCTTGATCATCGGATAGCCTGAATACGTATGCGTTAAACATAAGGTTTTACCTGTACGTTCTACTGTTTCTTTTAAATCCAATGCCTCTTCCAAGGATACGGTCATAGGTTTTTCTACCACAACATCAAATCCCGATTCTAAGGCTAACTTTGCAGGGCCAAAGTGTAAAAAGTTTGGAGTTACGATCGTTACAAAATCCATGCGTTCACCATCAGGTAATTTGGACTCTGCTTCAATCATCTCTTGATAACTTTCGTAAACCCTATTTTCAGGAACAAATAAGTCTCTTCCGGATTGCAAGGACACTTCCCTATCTATACTAAATGTCCCGCACACTAATTCTATTTTACCATCCATAAAGGCGGCTATACGGTGAACGGCACCTATAAAGGCGTCATTTCCTCCACCAACCATGCCCATGCGTAGTTTTCGTTTCATAAGAAGTAAATTTCGATTGATTAAGTTTTAAATATAGTAAATTTAATGTCGATTTATAAATCCAACACCATTTTTATGCTTCCATTGCTGTGAATAACATAGCCATTTGGCTGTTGCGTTCTAAGTTCGAGCTCTTCTGCTTCCGATTTAATCGGGACTTGTTTGGTTCCATCCCACCAAAATCGTTGTGCTGATAGCATCCCTTTTATTTGAAAGCCTAATTTTTGCAGGGAAGATTCTTGGGTCCAGGATAGATCTGCATAGGTCATGATATCTTGGGGATGAAAGTCTTTCGCAAATTCCTTAAGCAATTTGGATAAACCACCGACAACAATATAATTGGATTTCTGACAAAATCGAAGTAATTCAAATGATCGATGGCTGTCAGAAATTTCTCTCATTATTCTTGCGCCACTAAAAACAGCTATGGCATAAAGTTCACCCTCGAAATATAAACCGTACCGGTATTTTCCCGGAATACTTGGTTGTACATGATATTCGTCTAGAAAATTTAATGAGGTTCGCTTATCTATCCTAGCAACAACCGTTTGGCGGGCATATATGCGTCTGGCTAGGCCAGCTTGTACCTTGAGTCGATCGTAAATTTTTTGGGTTGCGCTTTGAAAAATTATTTCATCTATACTGATCAATTTTTTTTCAATCTGATAACTTGCTTCTGGCGGTGCATGTGTGATGTAGACCAAGTCAAACACTAAGTTGCGACACTGTAGGTAATAGAAATTTGGATGTGGTATGCTGAGTACATCTGCCGCAAGTTCTTTTTCGAGAAATTCAATTAATGTATTCAACGACTCATTTTTCATCTTACAAAAATAGCTTTAATTAGTTCGATACCGAACGCAATAAAATAATTAATAACTTTGTACAGAAAATAGAATTAAATGAAATTACCTATAGTAGCATATGGCGATCCGGTTTTACGTCAAAAGACCGAGGAAATTGAAGAGGATTATCCAGAATTAAAGAAACTGATAGAGGATATGTTTGAGACCATGTATGCCGCAAATGGGGTGGGTTTAGCAGCTCCGCAAATTGGCTTACCCATTCGTTTATTTGTCATTGATGCTTCCCCTTTTGGTGAAGATGATGAAGATGGACCTGGTGACCTTACAGCTAAGGACTTCAAACGAGTATTTATTAATCCCATTATGGTGGAAGAATCTGGTGAAAAGTGGCTCTTTTCTGAAGGATGCTTAAGCATACCTCATATTAATGAAGAAGTTTCTAGAAAGAAAGACGTAATCATTAATTATTTGGATGAAAACTTTGAGGAAAAAGAAGAATCACTTACCGGCTTAGCTGCTCGTGTTGTACAGCATGAATATGATCATATTGAAGGTAAATTATTCCTGGATAAACTAAGTCCCTTAAAAAAGGCCATGTTGAAAGGTAAGCTAGACAATATATCGAAGGGACAGGTTAGGGTGAGCTATAAAATGAGTTTCCCTCAACTTAAACGCAAAAGATAAGGTAAAAAGCCGGTTAAATTAACCGGCTTTTTTGTTTAACTGAGTTTGTATTCTACATACAGCATCACATCTTTAATCCCTTTCGCCGCCAGGGAATCAAAAGAAAGGGTGAATGTTTGATCCAAGGCTTGATTTAAAAGTTCATTGAGCGGTTCTGCCAGTTGATTACCGGCTAAAACACCGTTATTCGAAGCTGCTATACCCTCCTCATCAAACAATACCGTAATTTCTGAATTGCCCACACTTGTTTTTAAGGTTGCCTGACCGGGGCTTTCGCCCAATACCACCAGGGCTATATTACTAATAGAGCGTTGGGTATATGCGATATCTTCTTTAATTTTTAGAAAGTTGAATATCAATTCATCGCTTAGACCGTTCCTAAAATTAGCTATATCTTCCACAGATAAATAAGAAACCAAGCTATTGATTGCTCTCAATTGTTCTTGAAGCGGATCAATTGTTGTTGAACTGAAAAGGGTATCACTATATTGACCACAGCCATGGAAAGTTATATATACATCGGCCAATTCATTCAGATTTTCATCCACCTGACTCAAATTTAATTCCCAAGAACTGGTAAATCCACTCCCCTCAAAGGACAATAATGTTTCTCCTGGTAATCCAAACAGTTCCATATCTTGTTGCATCTTAAAATCTGATAATAGTGTAGCGTCTGGGAAGCGTATTAATAGTACAGCCTCATCATTTAAATTTTGTACAATGGATAAGCCTCGATTGCGAAGAGTTCCTGTCAATTTTGAATTTCCAAAGGAAGGTAGATCAACAGATAAACTGTGAATTCGACAAGCATATAATCCCGGGTACCGCTTTTTTAAATAATTTTCATCCGTGAAAAAGCTGCAAGAACCAGTGTTTTTTAAATTTGCAAAGGCCATCGGGAAGTGTTGGGAAAGCGAGATTCGTTGCTTGAATGGTAAGGACAATTTTAGGCCCATTAACCTATTCATCTCCAGACTGGATAAATCGACTTGCAAGGCATCGGCTGCGGATATTCCTCGTAATGATTTGGGTATATAGTTTTTACGGATGATATGGATTTCACGCATCTGTTCAAAGGCCAATGCACGTTCTGCCAACCAAGCCATTCTACCAGCAGCATCTACATAGTAAAGCATCATTTGTTCTGCAAGTAGGGCCAATTTACCCCAGGTTTCAGCGCTTAAGAAACGATCTTGCTGAAACGTACTTATAGTTTTCGCATAGTGGTAATCGGATGAAGCTATTTGTTTTTGAAATTCGGCAATCTTTACAAAGCGTTGTTTGATGACAACTTGTGCCTTTGCAGCTGGTAATGCTTGATTTTCCAAGGCTTTTAATTCAGAGCCTAGCGAATTAAAAGCCGTCTCCATTCCTTGCATCGTGACATAGGATGCGTAGGCAAATAATGCCATACCGCCCAGCACCATCGCACCACTACCTAAGGTTGCCAAGGCTTTTTCTGCACCTATTTTACTAGCAAGCCCTTCTACAGGATTTTTTTTACCATCGCCGCCCATGCTTTTTGCTACGTCTTTCAATCCAGATAAATAGCTTTTGAATTGCCCAAAAAAGCTCTCTTTATCTTGTAGCTCTGCTCGTTTTTTCTGAATTAATTTTTCTACCTCTTTCACTTGATTTTGTGCCAGTTTGACTTCATGCTGCTGTATAGCAATTTGTTCATCGGCAATTTGAACGGTAGCTAAGGCTTTTTCCAGTAAATTGCTAGCCTGAAGTCGATTTAATTGTGCTTGTTCCAATTGCGAAGTATAAGCTATAAAATCATTTTGTGTTGATTTTGCAAAAGCAGTTAATGATTTGGCTTGGTCAATTAATGTACTGTAGCGTAATAAAGGTACCATATCTTCACTCCAACCATACACATTTAATCCTTCAGAAATTAAGTAAAGCCCATACCAAGCCCTGGATAATTGAGCCATAATTGCTGGATTACCAAAGTAACCGATGATAAATAGGGAAAATGTTCCTTCTTGTGGATAACTAGGGCTTATAGCAGGATCGATTCCATGTAAAATAAGGACGCCCTTAAACAACTCTCTCGCTCGTGCATTGGAAGCTTCATCATCATTTCTTTGCAATAACTCTGCCCACTCTAACATAATTTGGCCCTGCTCTATCCTTAAAGCCTTCCATTCGCAATCTGATATGGTGCTAGGCTTTAGCTTTTGGAATTCTTTTTTACCCGTATCGTAATGGTATGCTACGCTAGTCGTATAGGGTAAATCATTTAGGTGATGTAGGTTTTTAGTTGGGTAAAAGTTCGCTGAATTTTCATTCGCTGCATATTCAACACTCGTATCCTGATTAGCGATGCCCACATGAGTGCCTGATAAAAACGCTAGATAATTTAAGCTACTGGCATAATCCCCTATTTTTCTAGAAATTCTAGCGCGTAAGACGGGGACAAAAACCTCTTTAAAATAAGTCAACCAATGTACAAATAAGGCACAGGATTCATATATAGACTTTTCTCTAACCATCACATTGGTTGTGTCGCCATATTCATAGGGAGGAAACTTAGGACAACTGTAAAAGGATTCCAACAATTTTAATCCGTTCAAATCATCGGTTACAAGTTTTCCGCGCTGAGCTAAGGAGATTTCCCGGTATTCCATTCCATAGTTCCTGGGTTGAAAAGCAAATTGATTTTTCTTCCAGCCTTTTTCTATTAAAAATTTTTGAATGGTTCTAGCTATTTCCTCCAGTTCGTAAAAGGTGGTCGATGATCCGCGGTAATCTCCATGATCATATTGCCATAAGGCATGATTTAATTTATCTGTCAGTTCAAATAATGCGACCACTTTTGATCCTGAACCATTTTCCTGTTCGATGATTGGATGTTCAACCTCATCAAAATGATCGAGTGTTTTACTTAGGTTTACATCTTTCTTTTCAAATCGTGTCGCAAAAAGCTGTCTAAATGAGGGTTCAAAATAAGGGCTGGTTCTTCGGATATCAAAGTAGTTTTCAGCATAAAAGGGTTGCCTCCGGTCTAACCATTCGTTGTAGTGAAGAAAAAAGGGAGCTTTGCCAAGGAAATTGGCCATGATAATTGGTTTAGGTCGTTTTTCATGAATCTGTGGATTCGCAGGGAAAGGATCTAACTCGGATTGGTAACTATCGGCCAAAAAACCAATTAATGCTTCTATATTTAGTTTGATAACTGAAGATTTTTCATTTGCCTTTGGCTCAAAAGAAACACGGAAACGTTGGGACAGTTCTTTTTTACTTTGTTTAGTTAATGCGATTAATTGGTCTAAATATTCTTCAAATGTTTGATTGACTTGTCTTGGGGGCAGCTGATCTTGAGTTTTACCAAATCCCCCTAAATCTTTAGGTACAATAAGTGCCGCGGATAAGACATGGCCTAATAATTCTGCTTTAGAGCTTTCTGTTTCAAATGCATACCTGAAATTTTGATGCAGACGATTGTTTAATTGTGCTTCTAAATCCGCTTTTTTTACCTGTGAATTGCCATTAAAGGGGAGATTTTTATGCATCAATCTTGCAGCCTTCACCCAGATTCCCCTTAAATAATCTCTGTAGAGCTGTAAATTTGATCTTTTCAGCGGGATAAATTCGTAATCAGGAATGGAAGTAGGGCCTTCAAAAGATTCACGCCATTTGCCAATTTCTATGAGGTTGAAGTTTATAGGAATTTCCTGCAGATTGTTCGTCTGCTTTTCTTTATTCAGTAGCATTTGATCGGTTTGGAATAAAATAGCCATGCGGTCTTGCATGTCCCAATCATAACTTGGACTGTCCTCCCAAGGACTGAGTAGTTGTTTCCTAAAATCTTGTATACTCCATAATCGATTTACCATCATGAATTCTGCTAATGCAGGAAGTTCTTGTTCCATTTTAGACTCTTTTTCAGAGACTATTTTTAATGGAATACTCAAGTACTCCTGTTGTAAATTCAACAAATAAGGTTCATTTTCGAACATGTTGTCAAGGACTGTGATATATGATTTCCAAGAGGAGCCACAATGGATGAGTCTTGAAATTTCTTCCTGCCCTTCTTGTGGATGAAAGGATAGGCTAAATTCTCCTGCCTGATTACTACGCCCTTCGGCAATGATGATTGGCTTTTGATGTTTGTAAAGCTCACTCGACGTTTGGAATGACCACGCTATGGCAATTCCTGCTACAGGTTCATTGGTTTCCTCTAAAACTGTTTTTCCTTGAATAGTAATGGAGGCTATAGGCTGTGGGGAAGCATCTTTCATAATAATTGTTGTTAAGTATAAATCGTTTATAGCCAGGACTGTATGCTGGCAAATCTAAAAACAACAATTAATTTTGGATATCTTAGAAAAATGAGTGAATGTGAATTTTGTTCATGTGAAACCTGATCTTCAACGAGTAAAAAAAGAATTTGTAACAGCTCTGGATCAGATTTCTATCAATAGGTCCAATAGCGGCTTTAATTTACTTTTCCCACGCTAGGTAGGTAAAGGTTGTATTTTACCGATATAAACCGGATTATGAATACCAGGGATGCACTTACGATGGCGTTCACGTTATCTGGTATTGGAATCATTCGTAAACATACATAGCATATTGCTCCAGCTAAACAGGCCGAAGCATAGATTTCCTTACGTAATATTAAGGGAGTTACATTCATCAAGGTATCTCGTATCACCCCTCCCATACAAGCTGAAAACATACCCAACATCACCGCTGCGATTGCGCTGCTTTCATAACTTAATGATTTTTGTATTCCGACCACGGTAAAAAATCCTATCCCGATAGCATCAAATAGAAATAAGGTTCGTGCGTAATTATCTAAGCGCTTATTAAATAATAATGCGATTAATACCCCCACCAGAATAGCAATTAAATAGTTTCCATCTGCTACCCAAATAGGCCGTATGTTTAGAAAAACATCTCTTAACGATCCACCACCAATAGCGGTAACAAAACCCATAAAGGTTGCACCAAAAACATCAATATCATTTCTATTCGCCGCCATAGCACCCGAAATAGCAAATACCATTGTTCCTAATAAATCGATAGAATAAATCAATTCCATGTACCTGATCTTTTGTGCAACAATAATACGTATTTTCTACTTTTATTTCCCAAAGGCGAGCTTAGAAATCATGGCTTCTTAAAATTAAAAAGTGGGCTTGAACGAGCCCACTTTAACTAAACAACGAAACAAAATGAATTTGTTTATAGATCCCTTTGGGAGGAATGTCTTATCTATTTATACTGTATTGATTGATTTTATAGGTTTAAATCTTGTGGAAGTACGGTTTCATTTTGTAATTCTGCCGATTCCGAAGATTGGTCAAATTTATTAATTTTTTTTAATTTATTAATCCACTCCTCGCTTTTAAAATATTTTTCCAGTTTTTCCCCATTTGATTCAATGGTTTTAATTTTGCTTTTCCATTCTTCAGATTCAAATTGCTTATGCAGTTCTTGACTTTGTTTTTCAATGGCTTTTACTTGGTTTTTCCAATCGTCGCTTTGAAAATACTTTTCGACCTCTTGGGCACTTTTTGACATATCGGTCACTTTTTGTTTCCATTCGGTTGATTCAAATTGTTTTGCGATATCCTTGGATTGTTGTTCAATTTCTTTGATTTTGTTTTTCCATGCTGGAGATTCATAATATTTCTGAAGCTCAGCGGTATTTTTTTGAATATCGTCCATTAGCTTTCTGACATGCTTGGGTAGTTGGGAACTGTCTAGTTGGCTAACCATCACAGGGGCTAATGCTGGCATAGTTTGCGCGGCCTGAGTTTGACCGGGCGCAGGTGGATTAGGCGCTTTTATTATTTTGTTAATCTTTATTACCTTTTCAGGTGATGTTGATGGAGTGCTGTGTGTTTTTTCCACCCACTCATAAATGATTTCTTGTGCTTGTGCTCTTACGGGTATTATCCATAACACCGCTACAATGGTGCATACGCTGACCATGATAGCAACTAACTGTTGCTTTACATTAAGATATTTCTTTTCCATTTTTGTTATTCTTTTGATTCTATTCAATAATTGATGTTTTGAATTGCTTGCTGCTAAAGTGAGCGGGCTATTGACTTTGTTTCTTAAGGTTTCACATTCGACTAAGGCATGGGCATAGGTGATAGCCGGCGCGACATTCACAACGATATCATCACAGGCATGCTCTCGCTCTATTTCCATTATTCTGGAAATCTTCCATACAAATGGATTGAAGAATAATAGGGACTCAATAATGATTTTTATTAAATTGATTAAATAATCGTTTCTTTTAATGTGAGCTAATTCATGGACCAATATGGCCTCCACCTGTTGTATACTCATTAAATTGACATAGGCGACTGGAAATAAAACCACCGGTTTTAAATGACCCAATGTTAATGGGATTGAAACTAAGTCCGAGATGTAGAATTTTACTTTTCGTTTTATTCCGACTTGCTGTTTTGCACGTATAAATTGTTCCATCCAAGGGTTTGGAGCTTGGTGTAGCCCTTTATATTTTAATGTTTTTAGTTTTACAAAGCTGTTGGATAGTATGATGACTTGAATGATCAATCCTATTGTATATAGGTATACGATATAGGGCATCACTTGCTCCATATATGTACTTTGATTGATCAAATGACTAAAATGTGCAAATTGTAATTCGTTTCCAATGGTTTCAGCTAAGTTGGAGTCCTTATTGAGCGTATAATAATAATTTATATTGATGCAAAACCCTAAGAAGATGCTCAGCATAGCCATAAAAGCCAATCGATGTTTAGATCTTGCCGATTGCTTTGGATAAAGCAATATTAACATGGACAAGAGTATATAGATGATTGCGGCTTGCCATATGGAATGTAGGATACTCCAACCTATGGCATTTATTAGTGTAAATAGGGTATTTTCCATAATTACTGTTGTTCTAGTTTTTTTAAGAAATCTTTTATTTCGTTTATTTCTTCTTGACTAGTTCTTTCATTCCCGAGTGCCTGCATGACTAGCCGTGCTGTATTTCCATTGTATACCGTTTCGATCATTCTATTTAAAAATTGACCTTGGGTATCTTCTTTTTCTATTTGTGCTTTATATACATGTGTTTTAGAACTGGTATCTCGTTGCACTAATCCTTTTTCAAGCATGATTTGCATGAGCTTTAGCGTACTGGTATACCCGACATCTTTTTTAAGTAATTGTTCGTGCACTTCTCTTACACTTAATTCACCATGTTTCCATAGTAATTGTAGAATTTCCATTTCGCTTTCTGTCGGTTTCATATCTTTTCTTATTGGTATCTACGAATTATTTCGTATTCAAATGTACGAAGCTCTTCGTACAATGCAAATTTTTTAACATTTTTTCACTAAATGATTACTAATTAACCGTTTGTGCTGCTTGTTTATTGGCTTTCAAATTGGCCGATTTACGGCTAAAAGCGTATTTATGGCGTTTAATCTGCTTTTTATAATCTTAATGCATGCTTTTTCCTGGCTCCTCTTGTTATTATAGGCTCCTTATATAGTTCATAGAACCTGGGTCGGATCTCCTTTGGATCTTGTTCGCTGATTTTCGGTGAATATCTGATTGATATCCGAAGGAGATCCTAAGGAGATCCAAAGAAGTACTGTAGTGTACTGAAATTGGTTTATCAATTTCCTGGAGTTCTTCTGTTGGGTTTACCTATATAATTGTAGCACGAAGTATAGCTGCTATTTATTTACTTATCGGGATCTTGCTGCAAATGGATGTAATACGGCTACTGTAATAAAGAACTCCAAAGATTTTCGATAGTTTGCCTAGCTATATGCTGTCAGGACTGCTTTGGTCCTTAGCTAAGAATAAGATGGGGATGCTGGTTAGCGATAAATCTGCTATGAATACCCTAATATTCGTTGAAATGGGGCTTTAAACTGTGTTTTTGGGTTATTTTAAAAAATTTATTCATCAAAGGC